>DAIQBC010000014.1:0-16154 GCA_036781345.1 Acidimicrobiales bacterium
GACATCGAGTGCGACGTCGTCGTCAACTGCGCCGGCATGTGGGCGCGCCAGCTCGGCCGGCGCAACGGCGTGACGATCCCCAATCAGGCGGCCGAGCACTACTACCTGATCACCGAGCCGGTGCCGGGCGTCGAGCGCCACTGGCCGGTGCTCGAGGACCCGTCGCGCCACGGCTACTACCGGGAGGAGGTGGGCGGCCTGCTCATCGGGCTCTTCGAGCCCGTGTGCGCGCCGTGGAACGTCGGTGCCATCCCCGACGACGGATCGTTCCTCGACCTGGCGCCCGACTGGGACCGGATGGGCCCCTACGTCGAGCGGGCCATGTCCCGGGTGCCGATCTCCGCCGAGGTCGGCCTCAAGAAGCTCTTCTGCGGACCCGAGAGCTTCACCCCCGACCTGGCGCCGATCGTGGGCGAGGCCCCCGAGGTGCGCGGCTACTTCGTGTGCGCGGGCATGAACTCGATCGGCATCCTCACCGGCGGCGGCTGGGGCAAGGTGATGGCTGAGTGGATCACCACGGGCGACCCCGGCGTGGACGTCACCGGCGTGCACGTCGACCGGCTGCACCCCTACCAGGCCACGCCCGAGTACCGGGCGACGCGCACGGTCGAGTCGCTCGGCATGGTGTACCAGTGCCACTACCCGGGCCGATCGATGGCGACGGCCCGAGGCGCCAAGCGCTCACCGGTCCACCACCGGTTGGAGGCACAGCGCGCCTGCTTCAAGGACGTGAGCGGGTGGGAAGGGGCCGACTGGTACGCGCCCGAGGGCGTGGAGCCCGTGGTGGGCGAGCTCACGTGGGGCCGCCCGGCGTTCTTCGAGCACTGGGCGGCGGAGCACCGGGCCTGCCGCGAGGGCGTGATCCTGATGGACATGAGCTTCATGGCCAAGCTCTCCGTGGAGGGACCCGACGCCGGCCGTGCGCTGGAGCGGGTGTCGGCCAACGCGGTCGACGGCCCGGCCAACACGATCACGTACACCCAGTGGCTCAACGATCGGGGCACGATCGAGGCCGACCTCACCGTCT
Organism: Acidimicrobiales bacterium; assembly: GCA_036781345.1. Classification (GTDB taxonomy): domain Bacteria; phylum Actinomycetota; class Acidimicrobiia; order Acidimicrobiales; family VFJN01; genus VFJN01. Next base: position 1,028 of record DAIQBC010000014.1, read on the forward strand.
CGAAGCTCGACGAGGAGCGCTTCTGGGTGGTCGCCTCCGACACCGCCCACCGCCACGCCCTCACCTGGCTGCGGCGGGCCATCGCCGACGGCGGCTTCCATGCCGCCGTGGCCGACCACACCTCGGCCTACGCCCAGCTCAACCTCCAGGGCCCCCGGTCCCGGGAGCTGCTCGCGTCGCTGACCTCCGCCGACGTGTCCAACGAGGCGCTGCCCTACCGGGGCATCGCCGAGATCGACATCGGCTTCGCGCCGGTGCGCTGCATCCGGATCACCTACCTCGGCGAGCTGGGCTACGAGCTCTATGTCCCGGCCGAGCAGGCCGTGCACGTGTACGACCGCATCGTGACCGCGGGGGCCGCGCTGGGGCTGCGCCACGCCGGGCTCAAGGCGCTGGCCAGCCTGCGCATGGAGAAGGGCTACCGCGACTACGGCCACGACATCGACAACACCGACTCGGTGCTGCACGCGGGGCTCGGCTTCGCCGTCGACCTCGACAAGCCCGGCGGGTTCGTGGGCCGCGACGCGGTGGCCGCCCTGAAGGCCGCCGGGCCGCTCAGGAAGCGGCTCGTGCAGGTGCTGCTCTCGGATCCCGAGCCGCTCCTGCACCACGGCGAGGTGGTCCGTAGCGATGGGGCGCCCTGCGGCTACATCCGCTCAGCGTCCTACGGGCACACGCTCGGGGGTGCCGTCGGCCTGGCCATGGTCGAGCTCGGTGAGCCGGTCACCGCCGCCCGGCTGGCCGAGCGCACCTGGGAGGTCGAGGTGGCCGACCGGCGCATCCCGGCCACGGTGTCGATGCGCCCCCTCTATGACCCCACCAACGCCCGCATCCTCGCCTGACGCGACCATTGGGCGAGGCTCACCTCGCCGGGAGCGGCCGAGCGACGATGCTCGTCACTGGTGGCGTGGTCCGCCGTCGAGCACCATGCGGGTCTCCGCGATGGGGTCCCTCGCGGGCTGCTCGGTCCCCATGGCCACGAAGCCGCCCTTCTCCAGCACCCGGATGCTGCCGAGGTTGGACTCGGCCACCAGCGCAACGAGCGGGCGGTCACGGACGAGGCCGAGGAAGGCCCGCAGGGCGGCCGTGGCGTAGCCCCGGCCCCAGTGCTCCCGCCCGATCCAGTACCCCACCAGCCGCTCTCCGCCCTCGGTCCAGCTGACGATGTTGCCCACCACCTGACCCCGCTCGACGATGGTCCGCGCCAGCGCAGTCTGATCGGCCAGGATCCGCGTCCAGTGCGCATCGTGGTCGGGGCGGTCGCGGGAGCTGAACCCCACCATCGCGGCGGCCTCCGCATCGGCCTGGTGCTCGTAGAACACGGCGATGTCGGCGGCGGTGACCGATCTGAGCACGGCCTCTCACCTACCACGGCCGGGCGGCTCCGGCTGAAACGACGTACCGGGCGGGCGCCCGTCAGCGGGCAGCAACGACCTCGATGGTGCCGCGCATGCCGTACGCAACGTGGCCGGGCAGGTGGCAGGCGTAGACGACCGAGCCGATCTCGGTGAACTCGTAGAAGGTCATGGCGGTGTCACCCGGTGCGATGCTCACCTCACCCGGAACCGGTGGGTGGCGCCGCTCCTCCCCGGTTGCGTGCCGAAGGTGGACCGAGGTATCGCCTACCACGAGCTCATGGTCGATGGGGTCGTCGTTGTGCACCACGAACTGCACCAAGGTGCCCTGTTGCACCCGAAGGGTGCCGAGGTCGAAGGCGCTGTGCTCGATGTGGACGGCCACGGTCACCACCCCGGGACCGATCGCCTCCGGCCCGGAGCCCGAGACCTCGACGGCATACCCGGTGACGGCCACCACCGCCGCGGAGCTGAGCGATGCGCCCACCTGGGCGAGCCGCCTCATGCCGGCACCGGTCCGGCATTGCGTCGCCGGTCGCGACCGGCCAGCGACGCCAGCACGACCGCGCCCGCCAGCCCTCCGGCGGCGAGCGGCCAGGTGGCCGAATCCCCGCCCGTCGCGGTGACGGGGCGGGCCTCGGGAGCGGCCACCCCTGTGTCGGTCAACGCGGGCAGCGTGGCCCCGTTCGGCGAGATGGCCAGGTCGTAGTCGAGTTCCTGGGCCTCCGCCTCCACCTGGAGGTAGGTGAACCACATGTCCTGCGGCACCCACTCCATGCCGACGTCGGACCGCAGATCGTCGAGGAGGGGCTGGTTGGCCGCCTCGCTCCGCTCCAACCGGAGCCCCGGGCCGCCAGCCAGGAGGTCGGGCTCCTCATCGGTGAGCAGGAACACATCGGCCTCCACGAGCTGCTCACCGTCGAGCCCGAGGCTCAGGATCCGCAGCGGCACCCACGGCGCATCGGTGGGGATCGTGAGCATGATCGGTGTGCCGTCACCGGCTCCCTGACCGAGCTCGGCCGCGCGGGAGGCGTCGAAGCGGGCCGCCATGAAGATCTGGCTGCGGTGGCCGTAGAAGTCGAGCATCTCCGGAGCATCGGGGGTGAGAAGGAAGCCGTTGTTGCGCGCCCACGTACCCACCTCGTCGCCGCCGCCCTTGAGCACGGTGATGTCGAGCGCGTCGATCTGCGTCTCGAGGATCACCTCGGCGCCAGCGGCGGAGTCCAGCGCCTCCGCGGTGGCCTCGAAGCGGAGCTGGTCGGGCGGCGCCACCTCCCGGGCCAGGCGCTGGAGCGTCCAGTCACCACCTCGGACCACCTCGGTGGGGATGTCGGGGAGCGGGATGATCGACCCGACGGACTCGCCGGACCCGCTGAACTCGAAGGAGGTCACGTAGCGCTCCACACCGTCGTGGAAGGCAGCCAGAGTGGTCGTCTTGGTCAGCTGGATGGTGCCGTTCTCGCCCACCAGACCACCGCAGGCCCAGGCGGGGGCGGCGGTCGCAACGATGGCGGCCAAGGACGCGAGCAGGGCGGCGGCCAGTCGACGGGAACATGGGGTCGTGGGCATCGAGGCTCCTCGGCAGGGGACGCCCCCTTCGACGAGCCGACCCTCGCCTCAGGTTCCCGAGCTCTTGGCTTCCGGAGCCCTACCGGTTGCGTGGGAAGCCGAGGTCGACGGCGCTGGTGGCCGGATCGGGCCAGCGCGTGGTGATGACCTTGGCCCGGGTGAAGAAGCGCACGCCCTCGGGGCCGTACATGTGGCTGTCACCGAAGAGCGAGGAGCGCCAGCCACCGAAGCTGAAGGCGGCCACCGGCACCGGGATGGGCACGTTGATCCCCACCATGCCCACCTCGACCTCTTGCTCGAAGCGGCGGGCCGCGCCGCCGTCACGGGTGAACAGCGCCACGCCGTTGCCGTAGGGGTTGGCGTTGATCAGCGCCACCGCGTCGGCGTACGAGTCGGTCCGGACGATGCACAGCACCGGCCCGAAGATCTCGTCGCGGTACACGTCCATGTCGGGGGTGACGTGGTCGAGGAGGGTGGCGCCGAGGAAGAAGCCGTTGCTGTCGACCTGCACCTCCCGACCGTCGACCACGGCGTGGGCGCCGGCGTCGGTGCCTCTGCTGACGTAGCCAGCCACCCGGTCGCGGTGCTCGGCGGTGATCAGCGGACCCATCTCGGACGCAGGATCGGTGCCCGGTCCCACCACCAGCTTGTCGAGCCGAAGCCTGATGGCGTCGGCGAGCGGGTCGCCCACGCCTCCGACTGCCACGACGACGCTCACGGCCATGCACCGCTCACCGGCGGACCCGTAGGCAGCGCTCACTGCGGCATCGGCGGCCAGATCGATGTCGGCATCGGGCAGCACCACCATGTGGTTCTTGGCCCCGCCGAGGGCTTGCACCCGCTTCCCGTTGGCCGTGCCGGTCTCGTAGACGTGTCGGGCCACGGGCGTGGACCCGACGAAGCTGATGGCGGCGATGTCGGGGTGGGTGAGGAGCCGGTTCACCGCCACCTGATCGCCGTGGACGACGTTCAGCACGCCGTCGGGCAGCCCGGCCTCCTGGAACAGCTCGGCGAGGAGCACGGAGGCGCCGGGGTCGCGCTCCGAGGGCTTGAGGATGACGGCGTTCCCGCACGCGATGGCGTTGGGGAGCATCCACAACGGGACCATGCACGGGAAGTTGAAGGGGGTGATGCACGCGACCACGCCCACCGGCTGGCGCAACGAGCGCACGTCGACCCCTGTGGCCACCTGGGCCGAGAAGTCGCCCTTGAGGAGGTCGGGGATCGCACAGGCAAACTCGATGCACTCGAGTCCGCGCTGGACCTCTCCACCTGCGTCGACCAGCGTCTTCCCGTGCTGCGCGGTGATCACGGCGGCCAGCTCGTCGGCGCGGCGTGCCACCACCTCTCGGAGCGCGAACAGCACGTGGGCCCGCTGGCCGAGACCCGTGTCCCGCCAGCTCCGCTGCGCCTCCATGGCCGTCGCGACGGCAGCGTCCACCTCGTCGATCGAGGCCAGGTCGACCTCGGCGCTGACCTGTCCGGTGGCGGGGTCGAACACGGAGGCGGTGCGACCGGATGTTCCGGCGACGGCCCGGCCGCCGACAAGGTGGTGGATGCGGTCCATGCCCCGGAGCCTACGGTCCGGCCGGCCGGACGATCACCTCCCGCAGGGCGTCAGTCGACGCGCTCCCCGTACATCCAGCGGAGCGGGTCGGCGATCAGCTCGAGTCGCTCGCCGTCGGGGCCGCGGAAGTAGAGGCTCGTCCCGTCGACGTGGTCGTACGGGATGCCTTCGGCGTCGAGGCGGTCCTTGGCCTCCCGCCAGCGCTCCACTTCGATGGAGATGGCGAGGTGGTGGAGGCCGCCCAGCACCTCGGCGTAGGGCGCCGGATCGACGCCGGGCAGGTCGAAGTAGGCGATGGTGTTGCCGGCGCCGAGGTCGAAGAAGAAGTGGGTGGACCCCGGCAGGTCGCGGTTCTCGAACATGGTGGTGAGCGGGAAGCCGAGCACCTCTTGGTAGAAGCGGGTGGTGCGCTCGACGTCGGCACAGATGAGCGCGATGTGGTGGGCCCCCCGGGCGCTCGATGGGGGACGCTCGTCGCGTGGCCGGAGGTAGGCGGCCCGGATGCGGTCGCGCTCGGCGGCCAGGCGAGCGCGCTCACCTCCGTCGACCTCGTCGGCGCCAGCAGAGTACGAGCCGCTCATCCGGCGATGGCCTTCCGCAGGGCACCCGTCAGCTCCACGAGCTCGGTGCGCTCGCCGTCGTCGAGCCCTTCGTAGGCATGGGCGATCGCTCGATTGGTGTTGGCCTCGGCGTCATCCCACACGGCCTGGAGGCCGGTGACGTCGGCCAGCTCGGGCCAGCCGAACAGCGGTGCCATGGCGGGCGACCTCACCGACAGGGCCTGGAGTGGGGAGAGGCCAGCGGCCAGCACGGCGGCGCTGTGCAGCCCGAGGCGCAGCTCGCGCAGCACGTTCATGTGGTGGACGGAGCGGGCCTTGGGTGCCTCGGGCACCGGCAGCGCGCGCCAGCCCGCGAACACGGGGGCGCACGCCGGTCGAGCGGTCGCCACCACGCGCCCAGCCAGGTCAGCGAGGCGGGACGCGTCGAGGTCGTCGGGCACGTGGGTCTCGGCCCAGCGGTGGCAGCAGGCCGCGAACTCGGTGGCGGCCTGCGCAGCGGGCATCACGGCCCGGCCTTGCTCCCACAGGGTGCGCACGCTGCCCGGCTCGAAGAAGGCGAAGGCGGCGCTCACGACATCCGCATCGACATCTCCGAGCACCCCGCCCCGCCCGGTGACGTAGAAGTCGAGGCCCTCGAACCCCAGCTCGGCGCCGCGCTTGTAGGTGTCTCCGTCGAGCATGAAGTGGCTTCCGACCTGGCTGACGGCGTCGGCGGTGCCGGCGGCGGCCGCGAGTGCGTCCATGGGCTGTCTCCCTGTCGGCCCGGCGGGCCCCGCCGATGTCTACCGCGTCGGGCGGGCGCGCTCATGCCGAGGGCACAGGCCTACGATCCGGCGTGGACTTCACCGCGATGATGCAGCTCGAGGCGATCGGCGACGACGTCTTCCTCGCCCGAGGTCCCCAGTACCCGTGGGGCGGGCTCTACGGGGGGCAGATCGTGGCCCAGGGGCTGCGGGCCGGGGCGGCCACGGTGGCCGACCGCTTTCGGGTCCACTCGCTCCACGCCTACTTCATCCGTCGCGGCGACGATGAGGAGCCGATCCGCTTCGAGGTCACCCGATCCCGGGAGGGACGGTCCTTCGTGACCCGCACCGTCGTCGCCCGCCAGGAGGTGGGGGTGATCCTCACCATGTCGATGTCCTTCCAGGCGCCGGAGGCCGGCCATGACGTCCAGATGGTGCAGCGGCCGGACATCCAGCTTCCCGGGGAGCTGATCGATTCGTCGTGGAGCCCCATGTTCGATCGGCGCTTCGCCGAGGCGCGCGGCGCGGCGAAGGGCAAGGGGGTGGCTTGGCTGAGGCTCCACGATCCGATCGGGGACGATCCGCTGCTGCACGCCTGCGCGCTCGCCTACCTGTCCGACGACCTGCCCACCGACGCGGTGGTGGCCGTGCACCCGGACCGACCCGGTCCGGACGGCACTGACCCCTTCGAGCAGGGCTGGATGTCGGCCAGCCTCGATCACGCCATCTGGTTCCACCGTCCGTCCGCCGCCGACGAGTGGCACGTCCACGACTTCACCAGCCACGGTTACCTGTCCAGCCGAGGCCTGACCATCGGCCACGTGCTCAGCGCCGACGGCGTCCACGTGGCGACGGTCGCCCAAGAGGTCCTCCTGCGGAAGGCGCCCTGAGCCAGCGGTGCGTGCCTCGCCTAGCGACAGGCGTCGAAGGCGTCGGCGAGGGTCTGCTGGAAGGCATCGCCGGCGAGGGCCTCGCCCTCCGGGTCGGTGATGTCGTCGTAGGCGAGGCCGTCGATGACTGTGTGGGCGTAGCAGCGCGCCTCGTCGGCGCCCACGACCGAGGCGGCGTCGGCCACCAGGTAGCCCCACAGGCTCGGCAGGTAGAGGGACGACTCCGACCGGCCCGTCAGCTCGAGGTCGAGGCTCTCGCCCGGATCGCAGCTCTCGAGGACGGGGTGCCCGTCCACCTCCTCGACGTCGGCTCCGTCGCCGGGCATGGCGTCGAGCCAGTCGGCCAGCGCGTCTGTCATCTGGCTCTCGTCGCGCTCGGTGTCGCCGACGAAGGCGAGCCGAACGCAGGTGGTGCCGTCCTTCGTCACCGCCGCGGAGCTGTCGCCGTTCCAGCCGAGCGCGGCCTCGAAGGCCGCCTTGGGGTCGATCCTCTCGGCAAGGAAGAGGTACCAGCTCGGGGCGCCGAAGGGGCCCTCGTCGAGCAGCTTGGCGTCGTCGGGGAATCCGAGCTCCACGTCGGTGACCGAGCCTTCGCGGGCCAAGTAGCTGGTTGGGTCGAAGAGCTGCTCCTCGGTCTCGGGCGGGTGCTCGAACGCCCCGTTCAGGCTGCGGTTCCCGCCGCGGTTGACGAGCATGAGGGCGAAGGGCTGACCCAGCGCATAGGGAATGGCGAAGGTGGCGCTGACGAAGGCCGGCACGTCTGCGGTCGCCAGCTCGCTGTCGGCCAGCTCGCCGGCGTACTCCTCCTCGTAGTCGCGACGTTCCGCCTCGGTCAGCTCGCTGATCGTGTAGCTGTCCTCCACCCGGAGGGCGTCGCCCTCCACCAAGCCGCGGAACGCCGTGGAGGCACCATCGTCGAGCTGGCCCCCGCTGAGGCGCTCGAGGTCGAAGCGCTGGTCCTGGAGCGCATGGGTGAGCTCGTGCACGAGGGTGACCTGGAGCCCCACGGTCATCGTCGTTCCCCGCACCCGCACGCGCTCGTCGGCGGGGTTGTAGAAGGCGAGCGTGCCACCATCGGACACCTGGTTGTAGGCCGTGAAGAGGTCGAGAGCGCCTGATGCCACCCCGAGAGCTCGGAGCTCGGCCGCGTATCGGTCAAGGCTCTCACGCTCGTCCGGCGCAGCATCCTCCTCCTCGTCGGTCGCCTGCTCCGTGTACTCCGCCGTGCTGAGGAAGTCGACGTACACAGGATGGTCGAACTGGAGGCCCCGTTTCTCCTCGACGAAGGCGACGAGGTCGGTGACGCGGGGATCCCACGCATCCGGGTGGGTGGGCCCGTGGTGCTCGAGGGTGCGCGTGACCACGGCCACGCCGCCGAGCAGGAGCAGGCCGACGATGGCGATCCCGATGGCCGCCGGCCAGCGGGGGGGCGGCGCGGTCGGGGGTGGGGGTGCGGTGCCCCACGGCGGGGGCGGCGGCGGCGGTAGCAGGCTCACGAGGTCGCTGGGTCTCAGCTCAGTGGAGCGAGGCCGATGGCGTCCTCGGGCTCGAAGTCGTCGGGTGACGCGGTGAGGATCGGCCCGTCGGCGGTGCTGCGACCCTGGACGTGCGTGCCCAGCGCCACTGCCGCGGCCAGGATGTTTCCGACGAGGAAGGCGGTGGCGGCGCCCCCGATGCCGTCTCTGGGCACGAGCACGAGCGCCGGCGCCAGGATCGCCAGCGAGAGAACCACGGTGATCAGGACAGTGGCCCCGCTGCGGTGCCGCACGCGAGCCTCCGTCAGGTAGACCGACGTCACCGCCCACGGGATGGCCGCGATGACCAGCCTGGGTAGCACCTCAGCGGCGTCCTTGTACTGGGCACCGTAGAGGGTGACGATGAGATCGCGCCCGAGGGTGGCTGCGGTGGCACCGATCACCATGAGCCCTCCGGCCACCAGGATGGCCAGGCGCACCTGGCTCCGCAGGTGGGCGCCGTCGCGCCCTCCCTCGGCAAGGAGCGCCTGGCCGATGGCGGTTGGCACGTAGCACGCCAGGGCGGCGACGCCCCAGGCTACGTAGAAGCTGGCGTTGCGGTCGGCCTCGACGTGCACGAGCACGATGACGGGTACAGCGAAGGTCGGTGCCTGGTACGCGAGGGTGGAGGCCCAGTTCACCGCGGAGTAGCGCACCATGGCGCGGGTGGTGGCGGGCAAGGGGCCGAGATGGTGCCGGTCGCCGGTGACCTTCGGGAGCAGACCGGTGCCGATGAACCCGGAGAGTGCGGTGGGCAGGGCGGCCACGACCAGCAGCCACACGGCTCGGTCGGTGTTGACGGGGAGGGGCAGCATGGCGAACCGGGCCAGGCCCACGATCGAGGCCCGTGCGAGCACGAGCCCCCACCGCCTCTGGGTCATGAGGCGGACGTCGAGCAGCAACGACAGCGCGATGCCCACGCAGAGGAACACGAACACGGCGGGCCCCAACGCTCCGTGCCAGTCCCGCAGCTCCTCCACGGCTCGCGGGCTCACCACCACGAGATAGCCGACTGCCACAACGGTCGAGGCGGCCGTCGTGGCCAGGGCGCCCCAGGCGTACAGCACGTGGTCGTCCCTTGAGCGACCGGCGGCGTACCGGGCCGCCGCCACGGGCTGGCCCAGCCCAGCCACGAACGACACGAAGAGCACGGAGGTGAAGAGGGCGGTGGCGTGTCCGACGTCGATCTGGGTGTCGACGCGCGCGGCGATGAGCCAGAACAGCGCTCCCGACACGGCCTGCACCGCGGCCGTGAGCACGAGCGCGACAGAGCCGGTGAGCAGGTGGCGATGGCCCGAGGCCCGCCGGCGCAGACCGTGCAGCATCACAGCGAGGCTACTGGTGGTGGAGCACCAGCAGAGACCGCGCCTGTTTGCGCCGTGATCGACGCCACGGCCAAGGTGGCCCCTCACCGAGGGGGGTCCATGAGCGAGGCGATCACCTATCCGGGTGCGCGGCGGCCCGACCGTCGGCGCACCGTCGACAGCCATGGGCTGGCCATCGCAGTGCACGAGTGGGGTGACGAAGCCGATCCGCCGCTCTTGATGGCGCACGGCGGCTTCGACTTCGCCGGGACCTTCGACGTCTTCGCGCCGATGCTGGCCGCGGCTGGGTTCCGAGTGGTCTCCTGGGACCACCGCGGCCACGGTGACTCGCAGCACGCGGCCCTCTACAACTGGGAGGCCGACCTGCGCGATGCCGTCGCGGTGTTCGACTCCGTGACCTTCGACGCCGTCCCCGTGATCGGGCACTCGAAGGGCGGGAGCTTGATGTTGCAGCTCGCCGACGCCCTGCCGCATCGCGTGAGCCATCTCATCAACCTCGACGGTCTGCCGTCGCGGCGCAGCTTCCCCGACATCTCCGACCACCAGCGCACCAAGCTGATGGCGAAGGAGCTCACTGCCTGGCTCGACCACCGCCGGTCGCTGGTGGATGCCCAACGCAAGCCGGGCACGATCGAGGAGCTGGCCGATCGCCGTGCCCTCATGAACCCCCGCCTTCCGGTCGAGTGGCTCCGCTACCTCGTCACGATCGGCGCTCGTGAGGACCCCGACGGGTGGCGGTGGAAGATCGACCCGACGCTGCGCTTCGGCGGCTTCGGGCCCTGGCGGCCCGAGTGGTCGATGATGCGCCTGCCGGACATCGGGGTACCCGTGCTGGCGGTGCTGGGCACTGCCCCGGACCCGATGGGTTGGGCCACCCCGGAGGCCGATGTCCTCTCTCATCTGCCTCCGGCCGGTCGACTCGTGATGCTGCAGGATGTCGGGCACTTCGTGCACATCGAGCGGCCCCGTGAGGTGGCCGACCTCGTCCTGGGGGTCGTGGCGTGACCCCCGTCTGGCTGCAGCACAACAAGGTGCGGCTCGCCCTGCACGAGATGCGGGCCGGCGCAGGGCGGCCGCTGCTGCACCTGCACGGCCTGGCCGAGCGCACGCCGTCGGAGGTGCCGGCTCATCTGGCCGGCTGGCCGGGTCCAGTGTGGGGGCTCGACCTCTCCGGTCATGGCGCCTCCGATGTCGCGGCAGGGGCGGGCTACTTCTGCGAGGCGCTCATGGGGGATGTCGACATCGCCATTGCCCACCTCGGCCCGGTCACCATCTACGGCCGCGGGCTCGGCGCCTACGTGGGGCTGCTCGTAGCCGGCGGGCGTGCCGAGGAGGTGCGGGGCGCGATCCTGGCTGACGGACCTGGCCTCGCAGGCGGTGGCCCGTCACCGTCATCCCCGTCGGTACCCAGCGCCGTGGGGCCCCCGCCTCCGGGAGGCACGCCTGACCCGTGGGCGCTCTACGAGCTGACCCGCGATGTCCGTCCGCCCGACTACGCGGCGACCTTCGCCCGCCAGGCGTCCACCCGCTCGGGCCTCGACACGGCCATCGCGGTCGTCGGTGTGAACCGCCCGCCTTGGCTGGAGGGCGTGGCCGCCGAGCCGGGGGTCATCGAGTGCACCCTGGAGGACGCGATCCAGCTCTTCGCGCGATCCTGACCGCTCCTACGACTCGCGCCAGGCGACGAAGTGGGCGAGGTCGACCAACGCACGCCGTGCGTCCACTGTGATGGCGCCGGTCGCGATGGCGGAGATGGCTGCTGAGGTGAGGTGGTCGATCCTCGACTCGATGGCCTCGACGGCCCCGGTGGCCACGAACACCTCCTGGATGCGCGTGACGGCCTCCTCGGACAGGTCGCCGGCGCCGACCGTCGCCAGGACGGCGGCTTGCGTCGCATCCGCCTCAGCGGTGGCGGCCGCCAGCAAGGGGGTGGGCTTCCCCTCGCGAAGATCGTCGCCGACCGGCTTGCCGGTGGCCGCCTCCTCGCCGAAGGCGCCGAGGAGGTCGTCACGAAGCTGGAAGGCTTCACCGAGCGGGTCGCCGTAGGCGGACAGCACAGGCTGCAGCTCCTCGAGCCGATCAGCGAGGGCCGCCCCCACGTGTAGGGGGCGCTCGATCGTGTACTTGCCCGACTTGTAGCGGGCGATGCGTCGGGCGCTCTCGTGATCGGTGTCTCCACGCGCCGTGCCGAGGATGTCGAGGTACTGCCCGATGTTGAGCTCGATGCGCAGCTCGTCCCACACGGCCCTCACGGACGAGGGGGCTGCGGCGAGGAGCAGGTCGGCGTAGACGTGGGCGAGGTCGCCGATGAGGATGGCGACGCCCTCACCGAAGCGACGACCCTCGCCCCGCCAGGCCTCGTGGTCGTGCCAGTCAGCGAACTCGAGGTGGGCGGTACGGGCCCCCCGACGGGTGGCCGAGCCGTCCATCACATCGTCGTGCACCAAGGCGAAGGCCTGGAGCATCTCGAAGGCGGCGCCGGCGTCGATCACCAGCGGGTCATCGGCGTCTCCCCCGGCGGCCAGGTAGCCCCAGAAGCAGAACGCCGGCCGGAGGCGCTTGCCGCCGCCCATGACCAGCGATCGCAACGAGTCCAGCGGCGCCATGAGGTCATCGCTCAGCGCAGCCCACCGAGCGGTCTCGGCGACGAGGAGCGCGTCGAGTCGCTCCTCCACCCGCTCGGCCACGGTGAGGAGGCTCGGCGGAACGGGGACGGCGGCACGGATCATGGGCCCGCGCATCGTAGGGTCCAGCTCGAGCCGGCAGCAGATCGCCGGGCGCTACCCGATCTCGTCGTCCGGAACACCGGGATCGAGCTCGGCCACGATCTGGGTGACCTCCACCCTGGCAGCGGTGATCCTTGCCCGACACACCCGGAGGAGCTGGGCGGCTCGCTTCACGCGTGCGGCGAGCACGTCGACATCGACGGCATCGTCCTCGATCTCCTCGAGGATCGACTCGAGCTCGACCAGGGCCTCGGCGTAGCCGATCTCCTCGTGGTCGCCGATCTCGGCGTGGTCGTCGACGTCAGGCATCATCGGACACCGTAGAGGCGGACGTGACCGTCGAGCTCAGCTGGCCGGCAGCCACGGTGGTGGTGAGCGCGTCGCCCACGGCCACGTCGGCCGGGGATCGGACCACGCGTCCGTCGGACCGACGGGTGATGGACCAGCCACGCGCCAGTGTGCGCTCGGGGTCGAGGGCCCGGATGCGACCCTCGACCCCACCGAGCAAGCGCTCGGCCTCGGCGATCGCTCGCGGTGCGCGGTGGGCCACGCGGTGCTCGCTCGCAGCCACGAAGACGTCGGCCGCTCGGAGGTGGGATCGAGCGGCGCCGGAGATGCGACCGCGGTGTCCGTCGAGCCGGCGCGTGGCGAGATCGATCCCGGCCTGCGACGCGCGACGGGAGCGCTCAGCCAACATCGCCAGGCGGACGTGGCTGCGGTCGAGGGCCACGCGTGCGGAGCGGGAGAGGTGGCGGGCCTGCCCGATCAGCCGCTCGTCGTGGTGCGCGACCTCGCGCACGGCCCGGCTGGAGATGGCGATCCACGACGCGTCGAAGGTGCCGAGGAGGCCCGCCACGCGGGCGACGAGGACCTGCGCGCAGGCGGTGGGGGTCTTGGCGGCGGTGTGAGCCAGCTCGTCGGCCACCGACGTGTCGACCTCGTGGCCGATGCCGGTGAGCACAGGCACGGGACAGGCGGCCACCGCCCTCGCCACCGCTTCGTCGTCGAAGGCGGCGAGGTCGGTGCGGGCCCCGCCGCCCCGCACGAGGGCCACCACGTCGACAGGGTGGGTGGCGAGCATGCGGATTGCAGCGGCGATCGACCGCGGGGCGTCGCGGCCCTGGACGCGGGTGTCGGTGCGCAGTACGCGGAACGCGAAGCCGCTGCGACGCAGCTCGTCGAGGAAGTCGGCCTCCGCGGCCGAGCCCTCGCTCGTGACGAGGCCCACGCGCAGGGGAGCGAGCGGCAAGGGGAGGCCGGCGTTGGCCCGCAACAGCCCCTCGTCCGTGAGCCTGGCCAGCAGCTCGGCTCGAGCCACCTCGAGCTGGCCCAGCGTGTAGGCCGGGTCGATGGCCGTCATCCGGAGCTGGAGCTGGCCGCGCGGCGCGTACCAGTCGAGCCGGCCCCGGATGCGCACATCGGTGCCGTCGGTCATCCGCACCCCGCCGCCGGCGTTGGTGAGCGTGGTGTTCACCGAGCCCTTCGTACGGGACGACAGCATCACCGCGATGGAGGCCGCTCCGCCGCCATTGCCACCGGAGTCGGTGAGGGTGAAGTACACGTGCCCTGACTGCGGTCGGGAGAGGTCGCGTATCTCGCCGCGCACCCACACCTCGTCGCGGAAGGCGGCCCGTAGGGCGTTGCCGATGGCGTCGGCCAGCTCGGTGACCGAGAACGTGGGCTCGGGGATCGTGCCCACCGCGGGGTCCTCGAACAGCGACACGCGCGTCACGTTAGGCACCCTGGTGTGACACCGGGTGCTTCGACTGGTGGCGACCGCGGCCGGGGGTCAGACTGACCGCCACATCCGATCCGACCCGCCACGCAGAGGAGGGCTCGATGCCCGAAGCCGTCATCGTCGCAACCGCCCGCACGCCGATCGGCCGTGCCAACAAGGGGAGCCTCACCGAGTGCCGCCCTGATGACCTGGCCGGGCTCATCATCAAGAGCGTCCTGGACAAGGTCCCCGCGCTCGACCCCCAGACGGTGGAGGACGTCATGCTCGGTTGCGGCCAGCCCGGCGGTGAGGCCGGGTACAACGTGGCCCGCGTGGCTGCCCTCCTGGCCGGCCTGCCCGACGTCCCCGGCGTCACGGTCAACCGCTACTGCTCGTCGTCGTTGCAGACGATCCGCATGGCCGCCCACGCCATCAAGGCGGGTGAGGGCGACGTGTTCGTGGCGGCCGGGGTGGAGACGGTGAGCCGCTACATGCACGGCGCCTCCGACACTGGTCCGCACAACCCGCTGTACGCGGATGCCGAGGCCCGCACGGCCGATCGGTCGCAGGGCGCGGGCTCCTGGGAGCCTCCCGTCGGGCTCCCTGACATCTACATCGCGATGGGCCAGACGGCCGAGAACGTCGTGCTCAGCGAGGGCGTCAGCCGCGAAGAGATGGACGCGTGGGGCGCCCGGTCGCAGCAACGGGCCGTGGCCGCCCAGGAGCGCGGGTTCTTCGACCGGGAGATCACGCCGGTGACGCTGAGCGACGGCACCGTCGTGAGCAAGGACGACGGCCCGCGCGCCGGCACCACCGTCGAGAAGCTGGCCGAGCTCAAGCCGGTGTTCCGGCCCGACGGCAAGGTCACCGCCGGCAACGCCTGCCCCTTGAACGACGGCGCCGCCGCCGTCGTCGTGATGAGCGACACCAGGGCCGCGCAGCTCGGCGTCACCCCGCTGGCCCGCATCGTGTCCTCTGGTGTCACCGGGCTCAACCCGGAGATCATGGGCATGGGCCCGGTTGAGGCGTGCCGCCAGGCGCTCGCTCGCGCCGGTCTCTCGATGGGTGACATCGACCTCGTGGAGATCAATGAGGCCTTCGCAGCTCAGGTCCTGCCCTCGATGAAGCACCTCGGCATCGACCCTGAGAAGCTGAACGTGA
>DAIQBC010000015.1:0-6531 GCA_036781345.1 Acidimicrobiales bacterium
TCAGTGGCGGCGTCCGCGGTGCTCGGTCACACCGGCGCCCGTCCGGGCCTCTCGTTGGCGCAGCTCGCCGGAACGCTCCATCTGTGAGCGGCACGGCCGATCGGTGGACCCTCGTGGGCCAGGCGGCCGCGGCCATCGCCGAGCGCACCGGCGTGGAGCACCACGACGTGCTGGTGGTGCTCGGCTCCGGGTGGATGCCAGCGGCAGAGCGATTCGGGGAGACCACCGTGGAGGTGCCGATCGTCGAGCTGCCCGGCTTCCCGCCGGTGGGGGTGGTCGGCCACGCCGGCGTGCTCCGATCGGTCCGGGCCGAAGGGGGTCGGCGGATCCTCGCCCTCCTCGGCCGCGTGCACGCCTACGAGGGGCATGACCTCTCGGTGGTCGTGCACGCCGTTCGGACCGCGGTGCAAGCGGGGTGCCGCACGGTGGTGCTCACCAACGCCGCGGGCGGGCTGCGACCCGGGATGCACGTCGGCCAGCCCGTCCTCATCAGCGACCACATCAACCTCACGGCCCGCTCCCCGCTCAGCGGACCGGCGGCTCCGGCGGAGCTCGGGCTGCCTCGCTTCGTCGACCTGACCGAGGCCTACTCCACGCGCCTTCGCGATCTGGCCCGCCAGGTGGACCCGTCCCTCGAGGAGGGCGTCTACGCAGGCATGCCGGGTCCGCAGTACGAGACGCCGGCGGAGATCCGCATGCTCCAGGTCGTCGGCGCTGATCTCGTGGGCATGTCCACGGTGCACGAGACGATCGCCGCTCGTCACATGGGCGCTGAGGTGCTCGGCCTGTCCCTCGTGACGAACCTGGCTGCGGGCCTGGGCTGCGCCCATCTCGATCACGCCGATGTGCTGGAGGCAGGACGGGTGGCGGCCGAGTCCATGGGCAGCCTGTTGGCTGAGGTGGTCGCCCGGCTGTGAGCGACGAGGACCTGCGCACCCGCGCGCGAGCGTGGCTCGACGAGGACCCCGACCCGATGACCCAGGCGGAGCTCGAGGCGCTGCTGGCCGCCGACGATCTCGACGCGTTGCGGGAGCGCTTCGATGATCGTTTGCAGTTCGGCACCGCGGGTCTGCGAGGCGCGCTGGGTGCGGGACCGAACCGGATGAACCGCGTCCTCGTCCGGCGGGCGACCGCGGGCGTGGCCGCGTGGCTCCACGAGCAGGGCCTGGTGGGCCCGGTGGTGGTGGGACGAGACGCTCGCCACGGCAGCGCCGCGTTCGCCGAGGACACCGCCGCCGTACTGGCCGGGGCCGGGTTCCCGGTGCGGGTGCTGCCCCGCCCGCTCCCCACGCCCGTCACCGCCTTTGCCACGCTCCACCTGGGAGCGGTGGCCGGGATCATGATCACGGCCAGCCACAACCCGCCACAGGACAACGGCTACAAGCTCTACCTCGGCGACGGCGCCCAGATCGTGCCCCCGGTCGACGGGCAGATCTCCGCCCACATCGACGCGGTGGGCGCGTTGGCGAAGGTTCCCCTGTCCACCGGCGGCGTCGCGCTGCTGGGCGACGAGGTGCTGGCGGCGTACCTCGCAGGCGCGGTGGCCCTGCTCCCGGCGGGACCGCGGGCGATCACCAGCGTGTACACCGCGATGCACGGCGTCGGTGCCGAGACGACACGCCGCGCCTTCGCGGCGGCGGGGTTCGCGCCCCTCCTGGAGGTGGCCGAGCAGGTGGAGCCTGACCCCGACTTCCCCACGGTGGCCTTCCCCAACCCCGAGGAGCCTGGCGCGCTCGACCTCTCCCTGGCGCTGGCTCGGCGGGAAGGGGCCGATCTCGTGCTGGCCAACGACCCTGATGCCGACCGCCTCGCGGTGGCGGTGCCCGACCCCTCGACTGAGGGCGGCTGGCGCGCCCTCACCGGCGACGAGCTCGGCACCCTCCTGGCCGATCACCTGCTGCGGCGGGGAGGGCACTCGGCCGCGGATGTCCTGGCCACCACCGTGGTGTCGTCACGGCTGCTGTCGAAGCTGGCGGCGGACGCGGGGGTGACCTACGGCGAGGCCCTCACGGGCTTCAAGTGGGTGGTGCGCACACCGAGGGAGGGCCAGCGGTTCCTCTTCGGCTACGAGGAGGCGCTTGGCTACTGCGTGGGGCGGCTCGTGCGCGACAAGGATGGCGTCACCGCAGCTCTGGTGGCCGCCGAGCTGGCGGCCGGCCTCAAGGCCGAGGGGAGCTCGATGCTCGACCGGCTGCACGAGATCTTCCGCACCCACGGCGCCCACGTCACCCGTCAGCGGTCGATCCGGCTCACCGGCAGCGACTGGCTCAGCCGGGTCACCGCCGCCATGGCCGCGGTGCGGGCCACACCTCCCGCGGCGCTGGCCGGGCGCACGGTCCTGGACGTGGAAGACCTGGCCAAGGGCGAGCGCCTGCCGCCGAGCAACGTGCTGATCTGGACCCTCGACGGCGCTCGCTGCGTCGTTCGCCCCAGTGGCACTGAGCCCAAGCTCAAGTGCTACGCCGAAGCGGTCGAGCCGGTGGGTGACGAGGACAGCGTCGAGGCGGCGAGGGAGCGAGCGAGCAGGGTGGTGGATGAGGTCCTCGACGCCGTCGGCGCCCTCCTGACGTCGCATGGCCTTTGAGCCGGCTCGCCGAGCGGTGCCATTGAGACGAGGTGCCGATGTGCGCCGCGCTCGGGTGGCGCTGGTCGCGCTCCTCGCGGCCGGCTCGGCGTTGGTCGCCGACCGCAGCCTCGTGTCGGATCCCGCCGTCGCCGCGCCCACGCCCACCACCGCGTCGTCGACCACCAGCACCACGACCCCGGCCCCGCCCCCCGAGGTCCCGGTCGTCACGCCGCTGGCCACCCCGAACGGCACCATCCCCACCTTCGACGTCCCCGACGGTCAGGAGATCGGCGAGGTGGGGTTCTGGTACGGGTACGCGATGACGATGCCCATCGTTGAGAAGCGCAAGGACTGGGTGCGGATCATGCTCCCGGAGCGGCCCAACGGCGCCACGGCCTGGGTCCGGCGGGTCGACGTTGCGACCTCGAGCTCCGCCTATCGCATCGTCATCCGACTCGGTCAGACGAACCTGACGGTGTACCGGGACGGGTTCCCGCTCTTCACGGCTCCAGTCGGGATCGGCAAGGAGTCGACGCCGACGGCTCCAGGGACCTTCTTCGTGGCCGTGATCGAGAAGCCCGGACCACCCGGTTACGGTCCGATCGTGCTCGACACGTCCGGGCACTCCGAGGCCATCCAGAGCTGGGAGGGAACAGGCGACGCCATCACGGCGATCCACGGGCCGATCTCGGCCAGCTCGGATGCACAGATCGGCGCCACCGGTGCCCGCATCTCGAACGGGTGCATCCGCATGCACGAGGTCGACCAGCTCAAGCTGGACGTCATCCCACTGGGCACCCCGGTCGACATCGTTGCCTGAGCGACGCGTCGAGCCCGTTGCCTACGCGGTGCCGAAGAGGCGGTCGCCGGCGTCGCCGAGGCCGGGGACGATGTAGGCCTGTTCGTTGAGCCGCTCGTCGATCGACGCGGTGACGACGTGGGCCACCAAACCCGACGCCTCGAGGCGGGCGATGCCTTCGGGCGCGGCCAGCACGCAGACGGCCGTGAGCGGCCCGGCACCGCGGTTGGCGAGGATGCGGCAGCTGTGCTCCATCGAGCCGCCGGTGGCCAGCATGGGGTCGAGCACGAGGATCGGCCGGCCGTGGAGCTCGTCGGGCACGGAGTTCATGTAGGGCTCGGGCACGAACGTGGCCTCGTTGCGGGCCACACCGATGAAGCCGGTGTCGGTCTCCGGCAGGTGTCGCAGGACCCCGCCCAGCATGCCGAGCCCCGCCCGCAGCACCGGCACGACGAGCGGTGGCCGGCTGAGCCGGGTGCCCGCAGTGGGACCCATCGGGGTGTCGATGTCGATGGCTTCCACCTCGACGCCGCGGGTGGCCTCGTAGACGAGGATGCCGGACAGGTCGTCCATCGACCGCCGGAAGCCGGCCCGGTCCGTGGCTGCCTCGCGGAGCCTGGTGAGGAGCTGGGCGGCGAGGGGGTGGTCGACGACGGTGACCTGCATGCAGGCATGATGACAGCCCATGAACCGTGTCACCCTCGCCGCGCTCATCGACCACACGCTCCTGAAGCCGGAGGCCACCACCGATGAGGTGACGGCCCTGTGCGAAGAGGCGACCGATCTCGGGGTGGCGGCGGTGTGCGTATCGCCCTCCCACCTGCCCATCACGGCCGGTCTTGGGGTGGGCATCGACATCGCCACGGTGATCGGCTTCCCGAGTGGGGCCCACCAGCCCGCGGTGAAGGCGCACGAGGCGGAGGTGGCGGTCGACGCCGGCGCCACCGAGCTCGACATGGTGGTGAACCTGGGCCTCGTGAAGGCAGGGGAGTGGCTGTCCGTGGGCGACGACATCGGCGCGGTGCGAGCGGCTGCCCCGTCGACCGTGCTGCTCAAGGTGATCCTCGAGACGGGCGCCCTGAGCGATGCAGAGATCGTCGAGGCCTGCCGTGTCGCTGAGGGCGTCGGCGCCGACTACGTGAAGACGTCCACCGGCTTCCACCCCACCGGCGGCGCCACCGTGGAAGTCGTGCGCCTCATGGCCGCCACCGTCGGGGGTCGGCTCGGCATCAAGGCCAGCGGCGGCATCCGTGACGCACCGACCGCCCTCGCGATGGTCGAGGCCGGCGCCACCCGGCTCGGCTGCTCCGCCAGCCGCGCCATCCTCGACGGCCTGGAGTGACCGGGAGCACAGGCGTCGCAACCTAGATGCCGGCCGCTCGCAGCTGGGCGTAGGCCGGCTTGATCTGCTGGTTGATGATGCGGAGGCGCTGGTCGAAGGGCCAGAAGGAGCTCTTCATGGCGTTGACGGTGAACCACTCGATGTCGGTCCAGCCGTAGCCGAAGGCGTCGACCAGGGCCGCCAGCTCGGAGGTGAGCGACACGCCGCTCATGAGCCGGTTGTCGGTGTTGACCGTGACCCGGAAGCGCAGGCGGGCCAGCAGCCCGATGGGGTGCTCCGCGATGGAGGCGCACACCCCGGTGTTGACGTTCGATGTGGGGCACATCTCCAACGGCACCCGGCGATCGCGCACGAAGCTGGCCAGCCGGCCCAGGGTGGCCCGGCCGTCGGCATCGAGCTCGATGTCGTCGACGATGCGCACGCCGTGGCCCAACCGCTCGGCGCCGCACAGCTGCACGGCCTCCCAGATCGACGGCAGCCCGAACGCCTCGCCGGCATGGATCGTGATGTGGAAGTTCTCCGCCGCCACCAGCTGGAAGGCGTCGAGGTGGCGTGTGGGCGGGTTGCCGGCCTCGCTGCCCGCGATGTCGAAGCCGACCACCCCTGCGTCGCGATGGCGCACCGCCAGCTCGGCGATCTGGATGCTGTGGGCGGCATGACGCATGGCGGTGACGATCGTCCCCATCGTCAGCTCGGTGCCGGCCGTGCCCCGACTGAAGCCCTCGACGACCGCATCCACCACCTCGTCGAGGGTGAGGCCCTGGAGCAGGTGCTGTTCCGGGGCGAAGCGCACCTCCGCGTAGACGACACCGTCCGCGGCGAGGTCCTCTGCGCACTCCTGGGCCACGCGAACGAGCGCGTCCTTGGTCTGCATCACGCCGACGGTGTGGGCGAAGGTCTCGAGGTAGAGCACGAGGTCCTGCCGAGCCGCGCCCGCCGTGAACCACCGGGTCAGCTCGGCTTCGTCGGTGGTGGGCAGCCCCGTGTACCCCGCCTCGCGCGCCAGCTCGATGACGGTGGCCGGGCGCAGCCCGCCGTCGAGGTGGTCGTGGAGCAGCACCTTGGGAGCCAGCCGGAGCTGGTCGACGGTGGGCGCTTGTGGCATCAGGTCACGCTACCGCCGTGTCCCACCCGGGGGCGGTTGGGGCCTCAGTCGGAGCCGGGTGGCGCCGCGGCGAGGAAGCGCCGATAGGCAGCGACGGTTTGCCTGGCGATCGCGCCCCACTCGAACGAGTCGAGATCGCAGCGCAGATCCTCGGCGGGCAGCGCCGGTTCGCGCCACGCGCGCATGAGGGCTTCGAGGTCGAAGGGCTCGTCGAAGGTGCGGACCCAGGCGGTGCCGAGCTGCGCCTGGAGCTCCGGGAATGCACCTTTGTTCGGCCCGATGACGGGGCGCTGCAGCGAGAGCGCCAGCATGGCCACCCCGGAGTTCAAGATCTCGAGGTAGGGGAGCACGACGACGTCGGCGGCGGCGAAGAGGCGCGTCATCGTCACGTCGTCGATGGAGTGGTCGAGGAGGCGCACTCGCTGATCACGGCGAGCGGCTTCGCGCAGCTCCCGTGCGAGCGACTGGTCATGAGGGGCACCGGCGACGATGAGAACGGCCCGATCGTCTGGCCACTCCGAGAAGACCCGCATGAGCCGGACGGCGCCCTTGTAGCGACGGAACATCCCGAAGTTGAGCAGGACCAGCGTGGCCTCCGACAGCCCGAGGGAGCGTCGGGCGTCGGCGCGTGAGATGGACGGGGAGTACACGTCGCGGTAGTGACCATGCGGCACCACGACGGCAGGGGTGTCCCCGAGCCCGGGGAACTTGGCTCGGGC
>DAIQBC010000015.1:6631-15718 GCA_036781345.1 Acidimicrobiales bacterium
CGTGAGCAACGAGGTGTAGGGGTTCGTCAGCCCCGGGGTGTCGGCCGGCCACATGGCGACACGCAGCAGCCCCGCCGGGCCTGACGCGCTGACGGGTCCCGGCGGGACGGCGGGTCGCATCGGTTTCACGTCGCCCCCTACCATCCACGGGCGCCCCCCTCCCTCCTGTCCCGCCTACGGCGAGTGGGCTGACGGCTCTGGAAACGACAAGGCTATGGCAGCGACGTCGCGGATGTCGTGCCCGGTTCTGTGTGGGTGGCCTGACGAGCCTCAGGAGGCCCGGTGCTACCGTCAGCAGCCAGCACAGGCGGCGGTGGAGGCATGGCACAGAGATCGGGTGGGATGCGAACTCGAGGAGATCGTGGACGGGTGGCGCTGGCGGCAACGGCTGTCGTCGACCTCGAGCAGCCGCTGCCCGTGCTCGAGACCGGGGGGACGGGCGCGATCTCCGTCGCGGTGCGGCTTCGCGGCGACGTGCTGGGCGTGGTCCGTGTCCCGGCTCCGTACGACCTCGTGCCAGCGGCACACCTCGCTGACGCCATCGCCTACGAGCTGGGCCGGGATCTCCTGCTCGCGCATCGGATGAGCCCGCGGAAGAAGGCCAATCCCGATCGTTTGCCGAGCTCGGCAACCGTTGTGGTGTGCAGTGCCGATCGCCCCGAGCAGCTCGATCGTGCCCTCGCGTCGATCGGGCGGCTCGAAGGATCGGTCGCAGAGGTGGTGGTGGTCGACAACGGCCGGGAGGAGATGGGTTCCACGAGGGAGGTCGTGGTGGCCCATGGCGCGCGGTACGCACGTGAGCCCATCGCAGGACTCGATCGGGCCCGCAACCTGGGGATAGCGGTGGCCAGCGGTGAGGTGATCCTCTACACGGATGACGACGTGGAGGTCGACCCGCAGTGGGCCGTGCGCCTCATCGAGTGCTTCGACGACCCGAGCGTGATGGCAGCGACCGGGCTGGTCTTGCCGGCTCGCCTCGACACGCCATCGCGAGCCCTGTCCGAATCGCTGGCCAGCCACGGCCGGGGTCCTCGCAAGCGAGTGCTCGATGGCACCAAGGTGTCTCCCGTACGGGCCGGATCTGCCGGCGCGGGCGCATCGATGGCCTTCCGGACGGACTTCCTGCGCGCCGTCGGTGGATTCCCGCCCGAGCTTGACGCCGGGACCCCCTCGCAGAGTGGCGGCGACACCTTCGCCCTCTTCCAGGTGCTGCAGGCCGGGTACCGGATCGCGTACGAGCCGTCGGCCGTCGCCTTTCACTGGCATCGTGATGATGACGCTGCTTTGCATCGGATGCTGGTCGGCTACGGCGTCGGGTCGGTGTCCTACCTGACACGCGCCGTGCTCGACCCCGACCGGCCGACGCCGCCCGCCGTCGCCATTCGGGGCCTCGGGCTCTACGTCTCCTACCTGGCCAGACGGGTTGCCCGGGGGGCGGCTCGGCGGTCCGCTGCCCCGCCCCTGGCCTATGCGCTCGACGAGGTGCGCGGCATCGGTCGAGCGGTACGGGCCTTCCCACAGGCCCGCCGGGAGGTGGGACTGCTCGGCCCGGGCGCAGAGGTTCCGGCGTCCCTGATGCCGGCGCCGCTGCTCACCCAGCTCAGGTCGCTCGCCAACGTGCCACCGGCCCCTGCGGGTACCGACCTGTCGATCTCCGTCGTCATCCCCACACGGGGACGTCGGGGCCAGGTCTCTCGCTTGTTGACGGCGCTCGAGCAGCAATCGTATCGAGGCCGCACCGAGACGGTCGTGGTAGTCGATGGTGACGTCGATGGCACCGCAGCTGCGATCGAGGAGCTCTCACTGGCCACCGCCCCACGCGTCGTCGTCCTCGAGGGCGACGACGGCCGTGGCGGCGGCAACGGCGCCGCCTTCGCTCGCAACCGGGGCGCCGAGGTCGCGGTCAACGACGTCCTGGTCTTCCTCGACGACGACCTGACCCCGCTCGGCCCGCACCTCTTGGCAGCGCATGCGGCGGTGCAGTCCACCGGCGATGTCCTCGGCATCGGGGCCTGCCCCGTCGACCTGCGGGATGAGCGGGGCTTCTTCGCCCAGATGGTGCGCGGGTGGTGGTCCGACCAGACGGTGCGGATGGTCAACGGGGAGCGCCTTCACTTCACCGATGTGCTCTCGGGGAACATGTCGATCAACAGGTCCACGTTCGAGGGCATCGGAGGCTTCACGGCGATGCCCCGCCGAGAGGACTGGGACTTCGGTTGCGCGGCCGAGCTGGCGGGCCTTCGCGTCCAGTTCGTAGACGGGGCTGGCGCTGGGCATGCGATCGACCCATCCGTCTCGGTTGCGCTGGCGGATCGTCGACAGGAGGGCGCCGGTGACGTCGCGCTGGCTCGACGCTTCCCTTCGGCCGCGGCTGCACTGCCGTTGACCAGATGGAGACAGGCCCCGCTGTCCGCCGAGCTCCACATGCACCTGGCCTTGCGCAGCCCGGATCGCGTGGACGCGTTGTGCGCAATCGGGCTGCAGGTGCTTCGTCACTACGAGCGCCTAGGCGCCCGTGGGCAGTACTGCCGCCTTGTCGATCGGCTCGCGTTGCTCTGCTATTGGGCAGGCGTGGGCGAGGCGGTCGGTGGCGTCGACGGCTGGAGCTGCCTGGTCGACGTGATCGAGAACGCGCGCCCGGTGGTGCAACGTGGCGTGGAGCGAGGAACTGGCGATGTGGTGCCAGGCGCCGATGTGGAGGTTGTGCAGGATGGTGAGCCGATCGGATGGCTCCAGGCCGAGTTCGCCGGAGGTGTCGGGCACCCGGACTTCGACAAGTGGGCCATGGCGCACTTCCTCCACGAGGCCGGGGCACCGCAGGAGCCGGCGTCATGACGAAGTGCTACGACCTCGACTTGGCCGACCCTTCGGCACAGCTGCCCGTGCGACCAGCGCCGGCCTGGGTGCTCGTGCGACACGGGCAACGAGTGCTCGGTGAGGTCCAGCTGGGCCCCGATGACGCCCGCTCCCGGGACGAGATATGCCGAGATCTGGAGCGCCGCTTCTCGGTGGCCGTGCGTAGCCGCCAGCTCCTGGACGCCCCGCCGCCGACAGAGCTGCAGCCGTCCGATGTCGCGGTGGTCGTGTGCACGCGTGACCGTCCCCACCACCTGAACCTCTGCCTGCGAGCCTTGCGTGCGCTCGACCCAGCCCCGGCCGAGATCATCGTCGTGGACAACGCATCCACGGGCACCTCGACGCGAGAGCTCGTGATCAGCCATGGCATGCGCTACGTGCGTGAGGAGCAGCCGGGTCTCAACCACGCACGAAACACCGGATGGCGGGCCACCTCGAGCGCGGTGGTGGCCTACGTCGACGACGACGCACGCGCCGATCGACACTTCGTCGCCGCCATCGCACAGGGCTTCTCGTCACCGGAGATCTCGGTGGTCACCGGGCTCGTCCGACCGGCGGAGCTGGCGTCGCGAGCCCAGCGGGCGTTCGAGCAGATCGAGGGCGGGATGGGCAAGGGCTACGAGCGGAGGTTGTTCCACGCTGGGCACGCGCCGGTGGGGGTGCACACCTACCGCTGTGGCGTGGGCACGAACATGGCCGTGCGGCGGACGGTGCTCGACGCCATCGATGGCTTCGACGTCCGCGTGGGGGTCGGCACGCCGACACGCGGGGGGTACGAGCTCGACCTCTTCGTCCGCGTCCTCACCGCTGGTCACTCCATCGCCTATGAGCCTCATGCGGTCGTGCGGCACGTCCATCGGCGCACGACGAGCGGCCTTCTCGCCCAGATGCGTGACCGCGGGCTGACGTTCTCGTCCACGCTGCGGCTGTACGAGCGCGAAGGGCGCCTCAGCTCCACGGCGGTCACCCGAGAACTGGTCTGCTGGCATTGGCGTCGTCACCTACGCCGGCCCCTGACCGCCGCACGCCGCCGCAACTGGATGGCTGTCTCGCTCTGCCTCGCGGAGCTGCGAGGCTCGTTGGGTGCCAAACGGGCTGTCGCTGCCACCCCGCCGAGAGCGCCGGCATGACCGAGGTGATGCGGAGGGCGCGGGTGCGCTACACCTGGGATGTCGTCTCCCACCTGGTCGGGCGCGAGTTCAGGCTTCGCTACGCCCGATCCTTCGTGGGGTGGCTCTGGGCCATCGCCGACCCGTTGGCGCGCCTGCTCATCCTGTCGTTCCTGTTCAAGCGCATCCTCGTCGTCGACCAGCCGAACTACACGGTGTTCCTCTTCGTCGGGATCGTCACCTGGGCCTGGTTCTCCAGCGCGCTGGTCTCGGCCACGGCCAGCGCGGTCGATCGCCGCGACCTGCTGTTCCGTCCAGGCGTTCCCCGAGCGGTCGTCCCCGTCGTCAGCGTGCTCACCGACTTCCTGGACCTCGTCGCGGCGTTGCCGGTGCTCGCCCTCTTCCTCATCAACGGCGTCGGGCTGCACTGGACGATCCTCGCCTTCCCGGTGGTGCTCTCCGTGCAGTTCCTGCTCATCCTCGGAGTCGGCTATCTGCTGTGTGCTGCCAACGTGTGGGTCCGAGACGTGCGCCACCTGATCATCACGTTGATGTCGCTCGGCTTCTACCTCACACCTGTCTTCTACGGACGGTCGAACGTGCCTGAGCGGTTCCGGTGGGTGCAGACCATCAACCCGATGACTCACATCCTCGAGGCGCACCGGGCGGTCTTGGTCCAGGGCCACCTCCCCGGCCGTGGGTTCTACGTCGTGGCTGTTCTCGCCGTCGTGCTCATCACGATGGGGATGGTCGTGTACAACCACCTCAGCGGGACCTTCGTCGACGAGCTGTGAGCTCGATCGAGGTGCGCGACGTGGCCAAGCGCTACCGGCGACCGCCGGGAGACGTTCCCCGTAGTCTTCGCCGGCTTCGGCTCCGAGGGAGTCGCGACGAGACGTGGGCGCTGAAAGGCGTGTCATTGGATGTCTCCCAGGGCGAGACGGTGGGACTGGTGGGCGGCAACGGCAGCGGGAAGTCCACGCTCCTGCGGGTGATCGCGGGGATCACGCGGCCGACCCGCGGCTGGGCTCGAACGGCCCAGCCGGTGCGTGGGCTGCTCACACTGGGCGACACGACCGAGCTCTTGATGTCGGGCGAGGAGAACGCCATCACGGCGGGCATCGTCTCCGGACTCACGAGGCGCCAGGCAGAAGGGCGCCTGGAGAGGATTGCTGCCTTTGCCGAGCTCGAGGACCACATGGACCAACCGCTGCGCACCTACAGCGACGGCATGCGAACCCGCCTCGCCTTTGCAGTCGCCGTCAACCTCGATCCGACGATCATGTTGATCGACGAGATCCTGGCCGTCGGTGACCTTCGCTTCCAGCAACGGTGCCTCAGCCGGATCGAAGAACTGCGCGACAGCGGCGTGACCATCTTGCTCACCTCACACGTGATGACGCACGTCAAGCGGATCTGTCCCCGCACGATCTGGCTCCGCGACGGAGTGGTCCGCCTCGACGGTGACACCGAGCAGGTGACGGACAGCTACGAGAACATGATGCGCCGCGATCTCCCGCCGGCCGAGGAGCGGGAAGGCGGCGGCTTGCGGTTGGGCACCGGTCGGGTCGAGATCATCGACGCCCGACTGCTCGATGAGGCCGGCGAGCCGACCGGTGGGTTGGTGGCTGGCGCGCCGGTCGCGATCGAGGTCGACTACAGGGCGCGCGAGACGGTCACCGACGCCATCTTCTCCGTCACGCTCCACCAGGACGTCAGCGGGACCCCCGTCCTCGATCTCTGCACGGACGCAGAGGGCGTGCGTCTGCATGCGCTGACCGGGGAGGGCACCCTCCGCCTGGACCTCGAGCGCCTCGACCTCCCGCCCGGCCTCTACCACCTCGATGTGGGGCTGTACGGCCCGGAGTGGACCGAGGTGCTCGACTACATCTGGGAGGTTCGCCCACTCGACGTCGTGGGTGACCCAGCCAGCGGCCCGCTGGCACCACCGCGATCGTGGACGCTGCGCTGAGCATGGCACCTCCGGCACGCGCCGTGACCGTCGTCATCCCAACCAAGGACCGGCCGCTGCTGCTCCAGCGAACCCTTCGGACCGTCTTGGCGCAGCGTGGAGTCGACCTCGAGGTCGTGGTCGTCGACGACGGGTCCCTCCACGACATCACGCCCTGGATCACGGCGCTGGGCGACAGCCGGGTGCGGTGCCTGCGCAACGAACGGTCGGTGGGGGTGGCCGCGGCCAGGAACCGCGGCCTGGCCAGCGCGCGGCACGAGTGGATCGCCTTCGTGGACGACGACGACCTGTGGTCGCCGCAGAAGCTGCGTGCGCAGCTCGACTCCTTGGCCGAGCACCCTGGCGCTCGGTGGTGCCTGGTCGGCGCGGCGGTCGTCGACGAGGAGCTCCGCCTGTTGCGGGTGGACCAGCCATCGGTGACGGGCGGCGTGGCAGGGACCCTGCTCGTCCGCAACGCGGTACCGGGCGGTTGCTCAGGCGTGCTGGCGGCCAAGGAGCTGCTGCGGGAGGTCGGTGGTTTCGACGAGCGCCTCTCGATGATGGCTGACTGGGATCTCTGGATCCGGTGCGCCCTCGCGTCACCCGTGGCATCGGTCGCAACGCCCCTCGTTGCCTACGTGCAGCACGCCGCCAACATGTCCCGTGACGGGTCTCGGAGTGATCAGGAGCTGTCTCTGATCCTCGCCAAGCACGACGCCCGACGGCGAGAGGCAGGTGTCTCGGGTCTCGATGTGGGTACCGACAGGTGGATCGCCCGCAACACCGCCGTGGCCGGCCGGCGGAGCGACGCCGCGCGCCGGTACCTCGCGCTGGCCCGGCGCACCCGCCGGATGGGCATGCTGCGCCTCGCGCTGCGGTCTCTGATCGGACCCAGCTGGTTCATGGCCACGATGCGTCGCGACGCCCGACGCCTCCCGCCCGAGCGTCGGCAGGCAGCACTTCAGGCCGTGGAGGAGATCCGAGGAGTGTTGGCACGCTCGGCGTGCGGTGCCGTGTCCAGCGGACGCAGCTGAGTGACGGTGGCCGGGCCTCGCCCGCCTGACGTGGCCCGCTCGGTGACACGACCCTCACCAGGAGAGGCCGCCGGGTCAGGGCCGGTGCGCTAGTCCCCGGGGTGCTCCCACTCGATGGGCGATGCCGATGCCGAGCTGTCGGATGCCCCTGGCCGTCAGAGCGAGCAGCCCGAGCCCGAGCCCGATCACCGCTGCCCAGGTGGCCGCCCTCGTGAGGTTGTCGATGCGCCCGACCAGCTCCTGGGGTAGGGACAGGACGAAGCGCTCGAGGCCGACCATCCATCCCAGGGCGACACCGACCAGCGCGAGGACCAGAAGCAGGAAGGTGAAGCCCAGCACCGCGCGCACGCCTCGGGCCGGACCCACTCCCGCCGGCTTGCGCTCGCGGCGCGCCCGGATGTGCGGCAGGGGGTGCACCGACCGGCTGGGCAGGGCGTCACCGGCGACCAGGCGGGCGACCAGTGAGGTCGCGTCGTCGTCCTGACGGCAGCCGGGGCAGCTCCGGGCGTCGGCAGGGATCTCGAAGCCACATCTCCGGCAGAGCTCGATGACCTGTCCCAAGAGCGTCCTTCCTCCACACGAGGTCTCGATCCGCCCGTCATCCAGACGATATCCGACCCTAGGGCGGAGCGACGGTCGGTGCGTGGACCCTTAGAGCTGGGTGCGGCCCCGGGCCATCACGGACTGGCGGCTCTGCTCGATCGCTGCCGGGTCGAGCCCTCCGGCCTGCCAGGCGCTCGCCACCTCCGCCTCGAGCGCCCACGCACCGGCGCCGTCGCGCACGCGGCCATCGTCGTAGGTCTGCAGCATGCGGCGCACGGCGGTGGGGTCGATGGTGGCGATGTCGTGGCCCAGCCGACGGCAGAAGGGGAGCAGCTCGTCGTGGGGGACCACGTGGTTCACCAGGCCCCAGGTGAGCGCCGTCTCGGCGTCGAGGAAGTTGCCGGTGGTCGACATCTCCTTGGCCCGACCGACGCCGATGGCGGCGGGCAGGAGCACGGTGAGGCCCCACCCCGGCATGATCCCGACGCGCGCGTGAGTGTCGGCGAAGCGGGCCCGCTGCGATGCCACGAGGAAGTCGCAGGCGAGGGCCACCTCAAAGCCGCCGGTGATGGCGACCCCGTTGATCGCTCCTATGACCGGGGTGTCCATCTCGGGGAACGGGCCCGGTCGGCCCCGCTCCCGTTGGCCGGCGGCGCCGGTCTCCCGGAGGGCGTCGCCGCCGGCCGCCAGCTCCTTCAGGTCGAGCCCGGCGCAGAAGGCCGGATCGGCTCCCGTGAGCACGATGGCCGCGATGTCGTCGCGCTGGTCGAGCTCCCGCAGGGCGGTGGGCAGTGCCTTGCGGAGCTCCCGGTTCAGGGCGTTGCGAGCACCTGGCCTGTTCAGGGTGACGGTGGCGACCGGACCATCCACCTCCACCAGGACGACGTCGTCGGACACCGCTACCCCTCTTCGTCGGCGGGCAGGAAGTCGAGCTTCAGATCGCCCAAGCGCACCAGGGTGGAGGCGATCCATCCGCCCATGGCGGAGAAGTGGTCGTCGAGGATGGAGCCATCGGCCAGCGTGGCCTCGTCCAGCTCGTAGCTGCCCTCGTAGCTCACTTCGAGCGCCCAGTCCTCTGGCTCGAGGTCGTTGTTGAAGGCGATCTCGATGCTGGGAGCAGATCGCTCGAGGCGCTCGGCGCCGATTGGCGGGCTCGTCTCGGGGAGCACGGCCAGCACGGGCTTCACGTCGGGCATGGACGCCAGCCGCTGGATCCGCATGACGATCTCTATCTCGATGCGCGGGGCCTCGTCGGACGGCTCGCCGATGTACCACGACCGGTAGGCGGTCTGGGCCCAGGTCGGCCAGTCGAAGGTGATGTCGGCCTGCACTCTGGGCGGGAGGCCTTCGCCGGGCAGGCCATACGACGTCTCCCAGGTGGTGTCGCCGAGGAGCACGTCGACCTGGAAGCGCTCTTCGAAGGCCTGACGCTCGAGGAGCGCCTTCTCGAAGGTGTCGCGCAGCGCACCGATGGCGTCGGTGAAGACATGGTCCAGCATGGGGGCCCGACGCTACCCGGGTGACATGAGGGCGGTGGCCACGCTCATGCCGAGGTCGCGGTGGCGCAGCGTGGCGATGCGGCGGCCGTCCTGCA
>DAIQBC010000016.1:0-15666 GCA_036781345.1 Acidimicrobiales bacterium
GTCGGTGTGGCTCACCACCGAGGAGGCCGAGACGCACCCTGTGGTGAAGGAGAAGCTCCTGGCCGCCGGCTCCGCTGACACCATCCGCTCGCGCTCACGCACCGGCAAGCCGGCCCGCCAGCTGAAGTCGGCCTGGACCGAGGAGTGGGACGACCCGGCCACCCCGCAGCCGCTGGGGATGCCCATCCAGCCGGTGCTCGTGAACGCCGCCCTCGACCGCATCGACCGGGCCGCCTACCGCAAGGGATCCGGCGCCGAGCAGCTCGCGAACTACTTCGTGGGCCAGATCGTGGGCACCATGAACACCTCGAAGCCGGCCGCCCAGGTCGTGTTCGACATGGTCGACGAGTTCATCGAGGCCACTCAGTCGCTGGCTCACCAGCTCGAAGCCTGATGCCGATCGGGCCGCGGCCGGCGCCAGCCACCATGCGGGCCTGGCGCACCCACGAGTACGGCCAGCCGCTGGACGCCCTTCGCCTCGACCTGGTCGATGTGCCCCAGCCCGGCGCAGGAGAGGTGCTCGTGCAGGTTCAGGCGATCCCGCTGAACCTCAACGATCTCGAGCGGATCACCGGCGGCAACATGATGGTCGAGCCGGAGCTGCCCTACAGCCCCGGGATGGAGGTCATGGGCGTCATCGATGCCTGCGGGCCCGGCGACGAGCACTGGCTCGGCCGGCGGGTGGTGGCGATGTCGGCCGGAGCCCACGGCGGCTACGCGGAGTACGCGGTCTGCCCCACCGTCTCGACCTTCGACATGCCTGAGACGATCCCGCTCCCCGCGGCCGCTGCCCTCTACTTCCCGTTCCACCTGGCGTGGCTCGGGCTGTTCGACCGTGCGGATCTGCAGGCCCGAGAGACGGTGCTGATCCATGCCGGCGCCGGAGGTTCCGGTAGTGCGGCGATCCAGCTGGCTGCCCACCGCGGTGCACGCGTGTTCGCAACGGCGGGCACAGACGACAAGGTCGAGCTGTGCCGAACGCTCGGCGCCGACGTCGCGATCAACTACACCACCACCGACTTCACGGAGGCAGTTCTCGCAGAGACCAACCAAGCGGGCGTCGACGTCGTGTTCGACAACGTCGGCGAAGCGGTGATGGAGGCATCCATCAAGTGCACTGCCTACAACGGGCGCTACCTGATGATGGGCTTCGCATCGAACAAGGTGGTGGCGGACGAGCCCTTCGTCGTGCCCCGTCGCCTGGCCACCGCCAACATCAAGCTGTGCGGGGTGTTGCTCGCCTACGTCACCGATGATCTCGCCAACATGGTCAAGGCTGCCATGGGCTGGAACCTCGCATCGGGAGAGCTCGGCGAGCGGATCATGCGCGAGATCGTCGGGCTGGTGGAGCAGGGGACCGTGCATGCGGTGGTGGGTGGGGTCGTCGACTTCGATGACATCCCGCGGGCGATCACCGCCATGGCGAACCGCGAGACCACCGGCCGCACGGTTGTCCTCCTCGAC
This sequence comes from Acidimicrobiales bacterium, assembly GCA_036781345.1. Classification (GTDB taxonomy): domain Bacteria; phylum Actinomycetota; class Acidimicrobiia; order Acidimicrobiales; family VFJN01; genus VFJN01. The sequence goes on from DAIQBC010000016.1 coordinate 1,465, forward strand.
CGATCGGCGAGGTGACGAGGGGAGGTCACGGTCGCCCACCCCCGGCCCGTGGTCAGGTCCCGCGCGTTGGCGACGACCTCAGGCGTTGGGCATCAGGAGGCTGAAGTCGATGCTGCCGGTGAACAAGCCGCCGGAGAAGCCGCCATCGGTGAAGAGGGTGGTGGCGGTGGTGTAGCTGGAACGGGGGCTGTTGAGCATGACGATGGCCCAAGCCTGCTCCTCAGGGCGGGAGTTGCGGCCCACCGGCTTGGGGAACCTCTCGAAGAAGTCCTCGCCCATGCTCTCCACGAAGCTCGGCATCATCGGCGTGTCAGTGGGGCCTGGGTTGATGCTGTTGAGCCGCACTCCGGTGGGCGCCAGCTGGTAGCCACGCCACGCCACATAGGCGTTGATGGCTTCCTTGGAGAAGCCGTAGCCGTTGAGCGCGATGGCCTCGTCGTGCTCCTGGCACCACGCTTGAGCCGACGCGAAGTCGGACGTCTCCAGCAACGGCTGCAGCGTGGCGAAGTTCCCCGTCCAGCCCATCCCGGCGGCCGAGGAGATGAACCCGATCGACGAGCCCTCAGGCATGAGGGGGATGATCGCCTCGGTGAGGTGGCGGTGGCCGACGAAGTTCACCAGCACGATCTGCTGACCCGGTGCGGTGGTGGGCAGACCGGCGCAGTTGAAGAGCGAGTCGATCGGCCCATCGATGTTGTCCACCGTCTTGTCGATCTGCGTCGGGTTGCTCAGATCACAGAGGTGGAACACGGCAAGAGGGGCGGGGCCTTCCTTGATGTCGATGCCATGCACCTCGGCGCCGAGGTCGGTGAGGATGGTGGCGCAGGACTCCCCCATGCCGGACCCCGCCCCGGTGACCACCACTCGCTTGCCCTCGTACTGCAGCGGATCCCGCACGGCCTGCCCCCTCGATCGGGTCGTCAACGTCGACGTTAGCCCTGCTTGGGCAGAGGTTCACGGGGCAAGCCGAGCACTCGTTCACCGATGATGTTCTTGTTCACCTCCGTGGTGCCACCGGCGATGGTGAGCGAGCGCGACCCGAGCAGGTTGGTGGCCCAAGGGCCGCTGAGGGCGTCGAGGCCCAGCACGTCGACCCCCGTCGTGGCCATCGCCTGGTCGGCCTGCGACCACGCCAGCTTGATCACGCTTCCCTCCGCACCGGGCGCCTTCCCGGCCAGCGCCGCCCCCAACGCGCGCTTGGCGAGCAGCTCGAGGTTGCGCACCTCCACGTAGCGCGCCACGAGCGCGTCGCGCGCCACCGCCCCGGCGACCTCCCGGGTGGCGTCGAGCAGGCGGTCGAGCTTCGCCCGCTCCCCCAGGTAGAGGCTGGCCACGCCGGCTCGTTCGCTGCTCAACGTGCGGGTGGCCACGCTCCATCCATCGTCGATCTCCCCGAGGAGCGACGACAGCGGGAAGCGAGCGTCGGTGAAGAACACGTCGGCGAAGCCGGCGTCGCCGGCCATGGTGCGGATCGGCCGGGCCTCGATCCCCGGGGTGTGCATGTCCACCAGCAGGCACGTGATGCCCTTGTGCTTGGGGACCTCGGTGTTGGTGCGCACGTAGAGCTGGCACCAGTCGGCCCGGTGGCCGTTGGAGTTCCAGGTCTTCTGACCGTTGACCACCACCACGTCGCCGTCGATCTCCCCGCGGCACCGGAGCGAGGCGAGATCGGAGCCGGCCTCGGGCTCGGACATGCCCTGGCTCCAGATCTCGTCGCCGCGCAGCATCGGACGCAGGAAGCGCTCCTGCTGCTCGGCGGTGCCGTAGGACATGATCGCCGGCGCGATGTTGGCCACGCCGATGGCGTTGACCGGACCCGGCGCCCCCGCCCTGGCCATCTCCTCGTTGTAGGCGAGCTGCTCCAGGAGCCCGGCGTCGCGGCCACCGAAGGCCGCCGGCCATGAGATCGCGCCATACCCGGCGTCGAAGAGCGTCGCGTTCCAGGCGCGGTGGGCGTCGAAGCCCTCGTCGCTGTACCGCAGACCGATGGCGTCGCCCAGCTCGGCCGTGAAGTGGGCCGCCAGCCAGGCGCGCAGCTCGAGCCGGAACGCTTCCGGGTCGGTCTCCGGCATGCTGCTCAGCCCTTCGCGGGGTTGGGGCCCCGACGCACGTCCCGGTAGGGCACCTCACGGTCGGCGGCGAACTCGCGTGGCATGCCGAGCACCCGCTCGCTGATGATGTTGCGCTGGATCTCGTTGCTCCCGCCGCCCAGCGACAAGCCCTGGCGCCAGAGGGTGGCCTCGCTCAGCCGGCGGGCCACGCCCTCCGTGTCGGCCGGCCAGGCGGCCGCCCCCTCACCGGCCAGCTCCAGGCCGATCTCGTAGCGACGCATCGCGCCGGTGGCGCTGAACAGCTTGAGGATCGAGCCGGCCGGCGGCGGCATCTTCCCCGCCGTCACGCCCTGCATGACGCGGCGGATCAGCTGGCCTCCGACGAGCTGGCGGACGTGGCCCTCGGCGACGAGCTGGCGCACGTGGGGGTCGCCGGTGCGCCCGGAGGCGCGGGCCATCTCGACCAGATCATCCTCCTTGCCGGACGAGTCGTGGCCAACGGAACGTCCGGACGTGTAAGGGGATCCGCCGCCGACGGCGTTGCGCTCGTGCACGAGCAGGCGGGAGGCCACGGTCCAACCGTCGTCGACCTCGCCGACCACGTCGGAAGCCGGGATCTGCACGTCGTCGAAGAACTCCTGGCAGAACTCCATCGAGCCGTCGACCTGGCGGATCTGCTCCACCTGGATCCCCGGCTGGTGGATCTTCACGATGAACATCGTGAGCCCCCGGTGCTTGGGCACATCCCAGTTGGTGCGGGCCAGGCACATCGCGTAGTCGCAGGCGTAGGCCGACGAGCTCCAGATCTTCGAGCCGCTCATGATGAAGACGTCGCCGTCACGATCGGCTCGTGTGAGGCAGCCAGCCAGATCCGACCCACCGCTGGGCTCGGAGAGGAACTGCACCCACAGCTCCTCGCCGCGCAGGATGGCCGGAAGGTGCCGCAGCTTCTGCTCATGGGTGCCGAAGTCGACGAGCGTGGCGGCCAGGATCCCGAAGGTCGGCACGTTGAGCGAGAAGGGCATGTCGTAGGGCAGCGACTCCTCGGTGAAGGCCCGCTGATGCTCGAAGCTGAGGCCCAAGCCGCCGTACTCGGACGGGAAGCAGATCCCGGCGAAGCCGCCATCCCAGAGCCGGCGCTGGAGGGTGCGCTCGAGGTCCCAGCGGCCGTCGTCGCCGCGATCGAACGGCTCGGCGGTGGCCGTCGGCATGTTCTCGGCCAGCCAGGCCCGGGCCCGGAGGCGGAAGTCCTCGACGGGTTCCACCGCGGCGTCGGTCACGACGCCGCACCAAGGAGCTCGGTGGCGATCCGCTCGGCGTGATCTTCGGGGGTGCCGTAGGTGGCCCGGTTCACGGTGGCGCGCCGGAGGTAGAGGTGCAGGTCGTGCTCCCAGGTGATGCCGATGCCGCCGTGGAGCTGCACGCAGTCCTGGATCAGCTCGGTGACATGAGGAGCGATCCACGCCTTGGCGACGCTCACGAGGTGGGCGGCGTCGTCCGATCGGGTCGCCACCGCCCGGGCAGCCGCGGTGGCGGTGGCATGGCAGGCCTCCAGCCAGGTCTTGTCGTCAGCCACTCGGTGCTTGAGCGCTTGGTACGACGACAGCGGTCGGCCGAAGGAGTAGCGATCGCCGAGGTATTCGAGGGTGACCTCGAACATCCGATCAGCCGCACCCAGGCTCTCGGCGCACTGGAGCACCACCGCGATCTGCAGCTGGCGCTCCACCGCCTCGGCGGCCGTACCCGCCTCGCCGACCACGGCCGACGCCGGCACGGCGACGCCGTCGAAGCGCACCTCGGCGAAGCGGCGCACGAGGTCGAGCCCGCCCAGAGGCGAGACGAGGATCCCAGGAGTGTCCACAGGTACGAGCATCTGGCTGACGCCGTCACCCGTGCGAGCGGTGACGAGCAGGTGCTGGGCCTGGGCCCCCGCCTCCACCGGTGCCGCGACTCCGGTGAGCCGGAAGCCGTCGCCGGCCGGCTCCGCATGGATCGCGGTGGGGCCACACCACGCCGCCACCGACTGGCCACTGAGGAGCCCGGCAAGCACAGCGGCCCGCTGCGCAGAGGTGCCCGCCTCGGCCAGCGCGCTGGCGACCACGTTGACCGGCACGAGTGGGCCGGGCGACACCAGCCGACCCATCTCCTCGGCTACCAGGACGAGGTCGAGCAGGCCGTGCTCGCTGAGGCAGCCGCCGCCGTCGGTCTCCGGCACCAGCATGGATGTCCAGCCCAGCTCGGCGCCGCGCCGCCAGTAGTCGGGTGCGAACCCGGCGGGGTCGTCGGCCAACGAGCGGACCGTGGGAAGGGGGCACTCGGCGGCGAGGAACTTGCTCGTCGTCTGCCGGAAGAACTCCTGATCTTCGGTGAGCTCGAGCTCCACACCACTCGCTTTCGCCGTCGTGGAGGCGCAGCGTATAGTCATCTAACAGCAATGTCATCATCGCTCAGGGGGTTCCGATGCCGTCTCGTCAGCTCGATTTCCCGGTCTTCGACGCCGACAACCACATGTACGAGACGAAGGAAGCGCTGACGAAGTTCCTCCCCCCGGAGTACGCCGGCATCATCGACTACGTCGAGGTCCACGGCCGCACCAAGATCGCGGTCAAGGGCCGCATCAGCGACTACATCCCCAACCCCACCTTCGATCGGGTGGCGGCGCCGGGCGCCCAGGAGGAGTACTTCAAGATCGGCAACCCGGAGGGGAAGTCGCGCCGGGAGATCATGGGCAAGGCGATCGATGCCATCCCTGCCTTCCGCGAGCCCGGCCCCCGCCTCGAGCTCATGGACGAGCTCGGGCTCGACCGCGCCCTGATGTGGCCCACCCTCGCCAGCCTGGTGGAGGAGCGCCTCCGCGACGACCCCGACGCCACCCATGCCGTGGTGCACTCGCTCAACCAGTGGATGCACGAGCAGTGGACGTTCAACTACGAGAACCGCATCTTCCCCGTGCCGGTGATCACCCTGCCGATCGTCGAAGAGGCGATCAAGGAGCTCGAGTGGGTGCTCGAGCGCGGCGCCAAGATCATCCTCATCCGGCCCGCACCGGTGCCCGGCTTCCGCGGGCCCCGCTCGTTCGCCCTGCCCGAGTTCGACCCCTTCTGGACGCTCGTGCAGGAGGCCGACGTCGTGGTGGGCATGCACGCGTCCGACAGCGGCTACCAGCGCTACCTCAACGAGTGGGAGGGCGTGCGCGACGACGAGTTCACGCCGTTCAAGGGGGGCTCGGGCTTCGCGGCGATCACCGGCGCTGGCCACCGCTCGATCATCGACACGGTTGCCTCGGCCATCGGGCACGGCCTGTGCAGCCGCTTCCCGCGCCTCAAGATCACCCCGGTGGAGAACGGCAGCGGATGGGTGCGGCCCCTCGTGCACGACATGGAGCGCGCCTACGCCGCCAACCCTCACATGTTCGACGAGGACCCGGTCAAGGTGTTCAAGCGCAACATCTTCGTGCACCCGTTCCACGAGGAAGACCCGGTCGGCCTGGTCGAGCTGCTCGGGGCCGACAACGTGCTCTTCGGGTCCGACTACCCGCACCCGGAAGGCATGGCCGACCCGCTCAGCTTCGTCGACGACCTCACTGCGCTCTCGCACGGCGACGTCGCCAAGGTGATGGGCGGCAACCTCTCGCGTTTGATGAACGTCGCCTGAGACCACGGTCAAGGACCAGTTGGGAGCGCAACCGAGGGTAGAGACCTGATGTACCCCGGGCTGCACGCGCGCGAGCGCCCCGAGCACCCCGCGGTCGTGATGGCAGCCACGGGCGAGACCGTCACCTACCGCGAGCTCGACGAGCGCTCCAACCGCCTCGCCCATCTGTGGCATGAACGAGGCTTGCGCGCCGGAGACCACGTGGCGATTCTCCTGCAAAACGACCCGCGGTGGTTCGACGCCGTGTGGGCCGCCCTGCGCTCCGGTCTCTACTACACCCCGGTGAACTGGCACCTCACTGCGCCCGAGGTGGCCTACATCGTGCAGGACTGCGGCGCCCGCTCCGTCCTCACCTCCGCGAGCTTGGCCGACAAGGTCAGCGACCTCGACGTCGAGATCCCGCTGGTGCTCGACGGCGACCTGCCCGGTTGGCAGCGCTACGAGGATGCGGTGGTGGGGCAGCCCTCCACCCCGCTCGCCCACGAGCCCGAGGGGGCCGGCATGTTCTACTCGTCCGGCACCACCGGGCGACCCAAGGGCATCTTGTTCCCGCTCCCCGACCGCACCGTGCAGGACGACCATCCGATCCTGAAGTACGAGAGCCCGATCACCAACGGTCCCGACGCGGTCTACCTGTCCACGGCGCCGCTGTACCACACCGCTCCGGTGGTCACCTGCTCTCTGGCCCATCGCACCGGCGCCACCACCGTGATCATGGAGCGGTGGGACCCCGAGGCCTGCCTGGCCGCCATCGAGCGCTACCGGGTCACGAGTGCCCAGTTCGTGCCCACCATGTTCGTGCGGCTCCTCAAGCTCCCCCAGGAGGTGCGCGACCGCTACGACACCTCGTCGCTCACCCTCGTGACCCATGCCGCTGCGCCGTGTCCGGTGGAGGTGAAGCGGCAGATGATCGACTGGTGGGGGCCGATCATCTGGGAGTACTACGCCGGCTCCGAGAACGTGGGCTCCACCCTCATCGGACCCGAGGAGTGGCTGGCCCACCCGGGGTCGGTGGGCCTGCCGCGCTTCACCACGGTGCACATCTGCGACGATGAGCACCGCGAGCTGCCGGTGGGCGAGGTGGGCAACATCTGGTTCGACACGCCTGGCGCCGCCTTCGAGTACCACGGCGATCCGGCCAAGACCGCGGCGGCCCGCAGCCCCGAAGGCTGGTTCAACCTCGGCGACGTGGGCTACGTCGACGCCGAGGGCTACCTCTACCTCACCGACCGGCAGTCGTTCACGATCATCTCGGGAGGCGTGAACATCTACCCGCAGGAGGCGGAGGACGTGCTCCTGCTCCACCCGGCGGTGGCCGATGCGGCCGTGTTCGGGGTTCCCAACGACGACCTCGGCGAGGAGGTCAAAGCCGTGGTCCAGCTGCTCGACCCCGCCGGCGCGAGCCCGGAGATGGAAGCCGAGCTGCTCGCCTTCTGCCGCGAGCGGCTGGCCGCGTTCAAGTGCCCGCGGTCGATCGACTTCGACGCCCAGCTGCCGCGCCAGGACACCGGCAAGCTCTACAAGCGGCTGCTCAAGGACCGCTACTGGGGCGACCGCGCCTCCCGCATCGTGTAGGCCGATGCCGTGAACCCTCGCTCGACCCACTTCCCCGACTACACGCCCACCAGCGCCGAGCTGATTCGTGGGTGCGCGGCTCAGTGGGGCGACAAGACGTTCGCGGTGCTCGGCGACGAACGGATCACCTACGCCGAGGCGGAGGCGCGATCGGCCGAGCTGGCCAAGGGCCTCCTGGCATCGAGCGTGGGCAAGGGCACCCGGGTGGGGTTGCTCGCCCCCAACGGGCCCGACTGGATCATCGGTTGGCTGGGGGCCAGTCGCATCGGCGCCGTCGTCGCCCTGCTCAACACCTACAGCAAGGCACGCGAGCTGGGCTGGGTGCTGCGGCACTCCGACGTGCAGATGCTGCTCACCGTCGACTCCCACCTGGGGCACGACTACCTCGAGCGCCTCGAGCAGGCGGCGCCGGATCTGGTCGGCCAGAGCCACGAGCGGATCTTCATCGAGTCGCACCCGTACCTGCGGGCCGTGTGGACCTGGGGCGCCGGCACCCGGGCGTGGGCCGGACCGGTCAGCGCGCTGGCGGCCCGAGGCGGGGCGGTGACCGATTCCCTGCTGCGCGAGGTGGAGTCGGAGGTCACCGCCGCCGACCCCATGGTCGTCGTGTACTCGTCGGGCAGCACCTCGGACCCGAAGGGGGCCGTGCACAGCCACGGTGCCAGCGTCCGGCACGCCCACAACCTGGGCCAGATGCGCGACCTCGCACCCGACGACGTGCTCTACACACCGATGCCGCTCTTCTGGGTGGGCGGGTTCAGCTTCACGCTCATCGCCGCCATGCACGCGGGGGCCACCCTGGTGTTCGAAGAGCAGTTCGAGCCGGGCGCCACCCTCGAGCTCATCGAGCGCGAGCGGGTCACGCAGGTGATGGGATGGCCGCACATGGCCAAGGCACTGGTCGACCACCCGAGCTTCGCCGAGCGCGACCTGTCGGCGGTGCGGGGCAGCTCCTACTCCGCCCTGCTGCCCCAGGATCAGCAGACTGGCGCCGACGTGCCCAAGGCCAACTCGCTCGGCATGACCGAGACGCTCGGGCCCCACACCTTCGACAGCAAGGACAACCCCCTGCCGGCCGACAAGGAGGGCTCCTTCGGGCTGTCGGTGCCGGGGGTGGAGCACAAGATCGTCGACCCGATCACCGGTGAGGACCTGCCGGAGGGTGAGACGGGCGAGCTGTGGCTGCGCGGCTACTCGCTGATGCTCGGGCTGCACAAGCAGGAACGCACCGACACCTTCACCGATGACGGGTGGTACCGCACGGGCGACACCGGGTGGTTCGATGCCGACGGCCACTTCTACTTCACCGGTCGCATGGGCGATCTCATCAAGTCGGCCGGCATGAACATCACCCCGCGCGACGTGGAGCTGGTGCTGGAAGGCATGCCCGAGGTGGCCATGGCGTTCGTCACCGGCGTGCCCCACCCCGACCGTGGCCAGGACGTGGTGGCCGCCATCGCTCTCCGGCCTGGCGAGACCCTCGACGCCGAGGAGGCCCGTCAGCGCGTGAAGGCGGAGATCGCCAGCTACAAGGTGCCCCGGCACATCGCGGTCTTCGCCGACCAGACCGAGCTGCCGTGGCTCGACTCCGGCAAGGTCGACCGGCGCCGCCTCACCGCTGTCCTCATCGACCGGTTCAAGGAGCGCTGATGGAGTTCGATCCGCTGAGCGAGGAGTTCTTCGAGCGCCCCTACGAGGTGTACCGCTGGCTGCGCAACGAAGCACCCGCCTATCACAACGAGAAGATCGGCTTCTGGGCGCTGTCGCGCTACGACGACTGCGTCGAGGCGCATCGCGACGTCGCCACCTACACCTCCACCCGCGGCCTCACGCTGGCCCAGCTCACCAGCGTCGAGTTCGGCCAGGTCGTCGACCAGATGGGCTCGATGATCATGATGGACCCCCCCATGCACGATCGGATGCGCAAGCTGGTGAACCGGGCCTTCACCCCCCGGCGGATCGCCGAGTGGGAGCCCGTGGTGCAGCGAGTGATCGGCGGGCTGCTCGACGGGCTGGCCGGCGCGGGAACCTTCGACGCGGTGGTCGACTTCGCCGGACCCTTCCCCGTGGAGGTCATCTGCACGATCATGGGGGTTCCTGAAGGCGACCGTCAGCAGATCCGCCACTGGACCGATTCCATGCTCGAGCTCGAGGTGGGCAACCCCTTCCCCACCGCGGCCGGCATCGAGGCTGCCATCGAGCTGAGCACCTACATGCTGGCCCTCGTGGCCGACAAGCGCCGCGCTCCCTCCGACGACATGATCGGCCACCTCATCGAGGCCGAGGTGGAGCGCGAAGACGGCACCGTCGAGCGCCTCGACGACATGGAGGTCGCCGGCTTCATCGCCCTGCTGACCGCGGCCGGCGCCGAGACCGTCACGAAGCTCGTCGGCAACGGCGTGCTGACCTTCGCCGAGCACCCCGACGAGCTGGCCCGTCTGCAGGCGGACCCGTCCCTCGCGCCCTCCGCGGTGGAGGAGGTGCTGCGCTGGCGGGCCCCCTCCCAGTACCAGGGCCGCTACGCGCTGCGCGATCGGGAGTGGCACGGCGTCACCATCCCTGCCGGCAGCCCGTTGCTCATCGTCACCGGCGCCGCCAACCGCGACCCACTCGCTTACGACGACCCCGACCGCTTCGACATCAGCCGCCAGGGCCCGCTCGGCATCAGCTTCGGGCACGGCATCCACTACTGCATCGGAGCCCACCTCGCCCGCCTCGAGGGACAGACGGCCTTCACCGAGCTCTATGGTCGCTGGCCCCACCTGTCCGCCGACCCCGACGCCGTGCGTTGGGTCCACATGTCCAACGTCGCCGGCCCGTCGTCCGTTCCGGTCACCACCTAGGAGTCAGTCGATGCAGCTTCGCCCAGGCCTACGTCTCGAGAGCACCACCTGTGACACGCAGGTGGTGGTCGTGAAGACGCCCAAGGATGCCGACGACGTCGACGTGCGCTGTGGCGGCGAACCGATGCAGGAGGTCGGTGCGGCCGGCGACCGCCGACCGCCGGCCGGCTCCGGCGACGCGACCCTGCTCGGGAAGCGCTACGCGGACGACGAGCTCGGCCTCGAGCTCCTGTGCACCCAGGGCGGTGAGGGCTGGCTGTCCGTCGGCGACGTGCCCCTGCTGGTGAAGGGCGCCAAGCCCCTTCCCTCGTCCGACTGACCGCGCACATCCTAGGAGTCGGGGACCTCGTGGGCGTAGGGCTCTTCGAACACCGTCTCGCCATCGGCGGCCAGCCCGTCGTAGAGCTCGGTGACCGGCACGCCGTCGGTGGCCACCGAGGCCCGGCTGGGCATGATCCCCTCGCGCTGGCGGAGGCCCAGCATGCTCTCCCGGCGACCCGAGTAGGTGACGGGCTGCTCGAGCATCCAGCGCACGCCCTCGGCGGCCACCTCGCACGGCTCCCATGTGGAGCGGTCGGCGCCCGGCGTGTTGGCGATGAACCCCTCGGAGGCCACCGGCAAGTCGATGCGGAAGCAGTTCACGGCGATGGCGTCGCCCTGGAGCTGGCGGGCCAGGTCGACGGTGAGCCGCTCGAGGGCGATCTTCGACACGCCGTAGGACATCAGGCCCGGGAACGGCACCAGCGCAGCCACCGACGACACGTTGAGGATCCGGCCACCACCGGCGGCCCGCAGATGAGGCACGGCGGCCCGGCTAGCGATGAACGGCGCTTGGAGGTTCACCGCCATCACGAGATCGTGGCGGTGCCGCGGGATGTCGAGGTCGCCCACGAAGGTGACGGCCGCGTTGTTCACGAGCACGTCGAGCCGGCCCAGCTCGCCGGCGGTTCGTTCGACCATGGCTTCCACCGCGGACGGGTCGGCCAGGTTGGTGGGCACCGCGATGGCGGTCCCGCCCGCGTCCCGGATGCGGGCCACGGTGTCGTCGAGCGTGCCGTGGGTGCGTTGCGGCGTGTCGGCGGTGGACCGAGCCGCGCAGGCCACCCTCGCCCCCGCCTCCGCCAACGCCACCGCCACCGCGGCCCCCACACCGCGGGAGGCGCCCGTCACCAGCGCCGCCTTGCCGCGCAGGTCGTAGGCCGTCACGAGACGAGCTCGCTGGCCAGCGCAGTGGCGCCGGCCACCGAGCGGAGCACGTCGTTGAGGTGCGTGCAGGTGGAGGTGCCCTTGAAGTCGACGGTGACCAGGTCGCGCAGCGCGGTCACGGGTTGCCCGACGATGCGGGCCGCGCTCCCCAATGCGCCGGGGCACTCAGGCCACGGCAGCACCCGGACGGCCGCATCCGACGTGAGGACGGTGAGGCGAGCGTCCAGCGTGACGGCCAGGGTGTACTCGTGGAGCACGTCCTCCAAGCCGTCGGCGCCGAGATGGCTGTCGCGGAAGTGCACGTCGAGCGTCAGCGGATCACCGTCGATCAGATCGAGCCGGCGCCGGCGCCGGACTGAGCGCGGTGCCATCGGCGCGAGGTCGTGCCACGCCAGCGGATCCGACGAGGTGAGATCGGGCGCCGGGGGGCCGATGGGGATCGGGAAGATGCCGGTGCGGTCGAGGGCGTCGAGCATGGTGGCACCGGCCGCCCACCCGGCACAGAGGTCGGTCATGCGCTCGGCCGACTCGGGCGGCATCGTCCAGTCGTCGTCCCTATCGCGCATGGCGCCGTAGCTCGAGATGAGGGCCGCCATGGGGAAGTCGTCGAGGAGCTGGTGGAGCACGGTGGCCGCCTCGCCCTGGTCGGGCAGCAGCTCGTCGAGCCGAGCCCGCAGGCGCCGGCTCACGTGACCGCCGACCAACCCACGGAGCCGCGGTTCGGGAGGGTCGGCCTCGATCGAGGTCAGCGTGCCGGTGGCATCCACGGTGGCCCGCAGCCGCACCTGATCGACCACGAGCGTGGCGCCGTCGGCGCGGGTGAGCAGGTCGCGACCGGAGGCGAAGATCTCCTGCTCGTGGCCGGGTGCACCGAGCTGCGGCTCGATGCTGGTGGTGCGGCGCACCGAGCCAAACGACCGCGGCGGGGTCGTGGCCAAGGGGTCGCGCGGGCCCTGGGGAAGGGAGGCGACCACGATCGACTGCCGGCTCATCGGTCGGCCTTGGGCTCCAGGCGGCGGATCATCGACTCCTGGGCGAACGACGCCACCACCTCACCGGCCTGCGTGAACACATCGCCCCGCCCGAAGGCGCGCCCGTTGGCCACCACCGGGCTCTCCTGAGCGACGAGCAGCCAGTCGTCGAGGCGGAAGGGCTGGTGGAACCAGACCGAGTGCGAAGTCACCGCAGTGTGCAGCGTGATCGTGGAGTCGGCCTGCGAGATGCCCTCGAACGGGCGCAGCGCGGTGCCGATGAGCGTGAGGTCGGTGGCGTGGGCGAGCAGGGCCTGGTGCACGGCCCGCTCCGAGCCGAGGGCGGGCGCGCGCATCCACATCTCCAGCCGCGCCGGGCCGGCCTCCCGTGCGGCCAGGTCGACGCCCCCGACCACCCGGATCTCCCAGGGCACCATCGGGATGTCCTGCCTTGGCGCCGCCTTCGGATCGCCGACCTCGGGCGGAGAGGCGCTGCGGTGCAGGCCGTCCTCCTCACTCGCGTGCAACGACACGACCGCCGCGGAGATCACCTTGCCGTCCTGGGTGGCCGTGATCTCCGTGGTGCCGAACGTGCGGCCATCCTGGAGCTGGTCGACCCGGTACCGCATCGGCTTGCTCGTGTCGCCCTCGCGGGGGAACAGCACCGTGATCGACTTCACCGACTTGTCGGGCGACGCCTGCGCGGCGGCCGTGATCATCTGGGCGAGGATCTGGCCGCCGAACACCCGGTGGTAGCCGATGTCGAGGTTCTGCCCCTCCACCACACCCGGCTCCACCTCGCTCAGGCTCAGGCACGCCACCAGACCATCGAGGTCGAAGGCCATCAGGGCTCCCCGCTCAGGTCGGAGAGCACGGCGCGACGGAGCAGCTTGCCGGTCTCGGTGTGGGGGAGCTCGTGGCGGAAGACGACGACGTCAGGGGTCTTGCTCGACCTCAGGTGGGCCCGGACGAGCTCGCGCAGCTCCTCGGCCTCCACCGCTGCGCCCTCCCGGCGCACCACCACCGCCGCGATGCGCTGGCCCCACTCGTCGTCGGGCACGCCGACCACCGCCACCTCGCGCACCGCCGGGTGGGTGAGCAGCACATCCTCGATCTCGGCCGGGGCGATGTTCTCCCCGCCCCGGATGATGGTGTCGTCGCTGCGGCCCTCGATGAAGAGATACCCCTCGTCGTCCACCGAGCCGCGGTCGTGGGTGGCGAACCACCCCTCGGGATCCACCGCAGAGCCCTGACCGAGGTACTCCCCCGACACCTGCTCGCCCCGCACCCAGATCTCGCCATCACGCACGTCCACCTCGATGCCAGGCACCAGGCGCCCTACCGAGGCCAAGCGGCGGCGCGCGTCCGGGTGGCCGGCCGTCGCAGCCCGATGATCGGCGGGGCCCAGGATGGCAATGGTGGAGCTCGTCTCGGTGAGGCCGTAGGCGTTCACGAAGTCGGTATCGCCGAAGGCCCGCAGGGCGGCCTCCAGCACCGTGGCCGGTGTGCGGGCCCCGCCGTAGGCCAACGACCGCAGGGTGGGCGTCTTGGCCGACCCGCCGTGACCGATGGCGTCGGTGATCCGGGCCAACATCGTGGGCACGACCATGGCGTGGGTGATGCCCTCGGCTCGCACGGTGGCCAGCCAGGAGTCGGCAGTGAAGGTGGGGAGGTACACGATGCGTCGCGCCGCGTAGACGTTGGACAGCACCGTGGCGACGCCGGCGATGTGGTACGGCGGGACGCTGACGAGGGTGGCATCGGTGGCGGTCGCGTTTGCGAACTCGACCGATGAGATCACATACGCGGCGAGGTGGCGGTGGCGCAGGACGACCGCCTTGGGAGCCGCGGTGGTGCCGCTCGTGTAGAGCAGCACGGCGATGCCCTCGGGATCCATGTCCC
>DAIQBC010000017.1:0-15268 GCA_036781345.1 Acidimicrobiales bacterium
GCGGACCGGGCAGACCATCGTCGGCTTCGCGGCCGAGACCAACGACCTCCGGGCCAATGCGACCGAGAAGCTCACTCGCAAGGGGGTCGACCTGATCGTGGCCAACGACGTCTCCGCCCCAGGAGTGGGCTTCGAGCACGACACCAACGCGGTGGTGATCCTGGCTGCTGATGGTTGGACCCACGAGGTCCCCCTCACCGACAAGCGAGCCATCGCCCGCGCCATCCTCGACGCTGTATCGACAACAAGGAGCAACCAGTGACCCGCCAGTGGACCTTTACCTCGGAGTCCGTCACCGAAGGCCATCCGGACAAGATGGCCGACCAGATCTCGGACTCGATCCTCGACGCCATCCTGGCGGAGGATCCGCTGGCCCGGGTGGCCTGCGAGACGATGGTCACCACCGGCCTCGCCATCGTGGCCGGCGAGATCACGACCACCGCCTACGTGGAGATCCCCTCGATCGTGCGCGCGACGATCAAGGGGATCGGCTACGACCGCGAGTCGGTCGGCTTCGACGGCAACACCTGCGGCGTGATGACCTCGATCGACCCACAGTCGCCTGACATCGCCCAAGGCGTCGACACCGCCTTGGAGACCCGAACCGGGGTGTCCGGCGAGGACATCCTCAACGCCCAGGGCGCCGGCGACCAGGGAATGATGTTCGGCTACGCCTGCGACGAGACCGACGACCTCATGCCGATGCCGATCTGGCTCGCGCACCGGCTGGCGCACCGCCTCGCGGAGGTGCGCAAGGCCGGGATCCTCCCCTACCTGCGGCCCGACGGGAAGACGCAGGTCACCGTCGACTACGAGGGCAACACCCCCAAGCGCCTCACCACGGTGCTCATCTCGACCCAGCACCAGCCCGGCCTCGATCCCGAGACGCTGATCAAGCCCGACCTGATCGAGCACGTGATCACCCCGCTCCTGCCGCCCGGCATCGACAGCTCGGAGCTCCGGGTGCTCGTGAACCCCACCGGCAGCTTCGAGCTGGGCGGCCCCCACGCCGACTGCGGCCTCACGGGCCGCAAGATCATCGTCGACACCTACGGGGGGGCCGCCCGTCATGGGGGCGGTGCGTTCTCCGGGAAGGATCCGTCCAAGGTGGACCGCTCGGCGGCCTACGCGGCCCGCTGGGTGGCCAAGAACGTCGTGGCGGCCGGTGCCGCCACCCGCTGCGAGGTGCAGGTGGCCTACGCCATCGGCGTGGCCCAGCCGGTGTCGATCCTGGTGGAGACCTTCGGCAGCGAGACCGTCGACCCCGACAAGATCAGCGAAGCGGTGCGCGAGGTGTTCGACCTCCGCCCCGCGGCGATCATCCGCGACCTCGACCTGCGCCGTCCGATCTACAAGAAGACCGCGGCCTACGGACACTTCGGTCGCGACGACAAGGACCTCACCTGGGAGCACGCCACCCGCGTCGACGACATGAAGTCGGCCCTCGGGCTGTGAGGGCCCGAGGAGCGCCCGGCCACGCCCGAGGGTGATGCCGCTGGTCGTCCGGGTGCTGCCCGACGTGGCGGCCATCGACAAGACCTTCGACTACTTGGTCCCGGACGCAATCCGGGACCAAGTAGCCGTCGGTGACGTCGTGCGCATCGACCTGCACGGCCGCCGGGTGGGCGGGTGGATCGTGGAGGTGGGAGTCCAGCCTCCACCAGGGGTTGCGCTGCGGCCGCTCGCCAAGCGCAGCGGGGTCGGCCCCGCCGCGGAGCTGATCGACCTGGCCCATTGGGCCGCCTGGCGGTGGGTCGGCCAGCCGGCCTCCTTCCTCAAGACGGCGACGCCTGATCGGATGGTGGGCCAGCTCCCGCCCGCTCGGCCGACGCCACGCCCGGCCCCTCCGGACCATGCGCTTCTCGCCGCGGCCTTTGCCGGCCGCCGGTCTGTCCTCCGTCTGCCACCGGCCACCAACCTCATCCACGTGGCCCTCGCCGCTGCCGCCCTGGGTCAGGCGCTCATCCTGTGCCCCACCGTCGCCATGGCCACAACGATCGCGACGCGGCTGCGGAGGGCGGGGGTGGCGGTGGCCTCCCACCCGCGTGACTGGGCGCTCGGCGCGGCGGGAGCCACCGTCGTGGGCACGCGAGCGGCGGCGTGGGCGACGGTGGTCGACCTGGCCGCCGTGGTCGTGCTCGACGAGCACGACGAGGCGCACCAGCAGGAGCAGACCCCAACCTGGCATGCCCGCGATGTCGCCATCGAGCGGGCCCGTCGCGTTGGCGTGCCGTGCGTCCTGACCAGTCCGTGCCCGTCGCTCGAGGCGCTCGCGTGGGGTGACCTGCACCCGGCTGATCGGCGCCGTGAGCGGGCCGGGTGGCCACCGGTGGAGGTGGTGGACCGGCGGGACGAGGACCCCCGACGGGCGGGGCTGTTCTCTGATGCGTTGGTGCGGTTGGTCCGCTCCGACCGCCGTGTCCTGTGCGTGCTCAACCGCACCGGTCGAGCCAAGCTCCTTGCGTGCGGAGCTTGCGGCGAGCTGGCGCGCTGCGCGCGCTGTGAAGCCGCCGTCGAGCAGCCCGAGAGCGAGCTGCGCTGCCCACGGTGCGCCACGGTCCGTCCACCCGTCTGCCTCATCTGCGGCAGCAGCCGGTTCAAGAACGCTCGCGTGGGGGTCACGCGGGCCCGGGAGGAGCTCGAGGCGCTGGTCGGCGAGCCCGTGACCGAGCTCACCGCCACCAGTGCCCCTGGGGCGCGGCTGTCGCGCGTGGTGGTTGGTACCGAAGCCGTCCTCCAGCGCATCGATCGCGCCGACGCTGTCGCCTTCCTCGACCTCGATCAGGAGCTCCTGGCCCCGCGGTACCGGGCCGTGGAACAGGCCCTCGCCCTGGTGGCCCGTGCCGCCCGCGTGGTGGCCGGCTCGGGTCCGTCGTCGGGCCGGGCCGCTGGCCACCTCCTGCTCCAGACCCGCTCGCCTGAGCACGAGGTCGTGCAGGCGGCCCTCAACGCCGACGTGAGCCAGGTGGCCGCTGCTGAGCGGGCCCGTCGGGAGCTGCTCCGCTTCCCGCCGTGCAGCGCCATGGCCGCGGTGTCCGGCGTGGCCGCGCCGGCCTTCATCGAGGCACTCGGCCGACCTCCCGGCATCGAGGCCGCGCAGGTGGGCCTCGGGAGGTGGCTGGTGCGGGCCGCCACCCACGGCATCCTGTGCGATGCCCTGGGGGCAGTGCCGCGCCCTCCAGGTCGACTGCGGATCGAGGTGGACCCGCTCAGAGTCTGAGGCGCTACCTGCCCGGGGCGGGCTCCCAGAGCTCGAACCGGTTGCCCTCGGGGTCGACGCCCCACGCAAAGCGACCGTACTCGTCCTCGTCGATGTCGGGGGCTGTCGATGCGCCCGCCTCGCGGAGTCGCCGTAAGGCGGCGTCGAGGTCGTCCACCCGGTAGTTCACCAGGTAGTCCTGTCGCGACGGCCCGAAGTAGTCGGTGTGCTGGTCGAAGGCCGCCCACACCGTGGTGCCCATCTTGGCCGTGGCGGCGTCGGTGACCGGGAGCCCGAGGACCTCGTGGTACCAGGCGGAGAGCTGCAGGTGGTCGCGAGCCCGGAAGAACACGCCACCGATGCCGGTGATGTGCCCCGGCTCCCCGTCTGAGGCTCGTCGCGTCACGGAAGCAGCCTCGCAGGTGGTCAGAAGGTGGTGGGTGACCATGGCGCGGTCGCGGTGGCGAGCAGCGCATCGAGCCGGTCGACGCCGCCGGCCGCACCCTCCTCGACCCAACCAGCGTCGAAGAGGCGGCGCACGGAGCGTCCGCCGAGGTAGGCGGCGCCCAGGGAATCGACGGGGAGGGTCACGTCGGCCGTCGCCGAGGACGGGGCCACCTCGCCGCCGTCGGGCCCGAGGTCGATCTGCCAGCGCCCGGTCGCGTACCCCATCGGGTCGACCACCTCGATGACCGCGCCGCCGGGCCGGAGGGAGCGGCGTTCCCCGAGGGCGGCGGGCACATCCAGGATCCGTGCCCAGACGCAGTCGGAGTGGTCCAGCGAGTGGGCGGCGCGGCCGTCGTCCAGGAACAGCGGGAGCGGATCGTCGAGGCCGCGGGTGCCCGCGCTGACCGTGCGGATCCAGTCGATGTCGCACAGGTGCCGCCACAGCTCCCGCTCAGCTTCGGCGGTGGCACCGACGAGCAGCGTGACATCGGCCCGGCCGGCCGGACGGTTTCGGTGCCAGGTGTCATCCACCGTGTAGGCCACCGCGCCCTGGAGCGCGCCGGCCTCGTCGTGCCAGGTTGCACCACGCTGGCGGCCCGGTTCGAGGGTGTGCCCGGGCCATGCGCTCACGCCAGCCAGCCGGTCCCAGACGAGGGCGTCCCTGCGGATCGCGCCCGGGGTGCGCGCTCGACGAAGCTCGTGAGCAGTCTCGAGCGCCGGGCGCAGCGCGGCCGGGTCCGTGAGCTCGATGGAACCGGACGGCGTCGCACGGAATCGGGCCGTGGCAGTGTCCACCTCGAACCGGCAGGCGTCCACGGCCGGGCCGTACCCGAAGCGGCCGTAGATGGGCCACTCCGCCGCGAGGAGCACGGCGACGGGGACCCCCTCCTCGCGTATGGCATCGAGCTGGGCGCCCATGAGGCGAGTGAGATGCCCCTGGCGTCGGTGGTTCGAGAGCACTGCCACCGCGGTCACTGCGGCGGCGCGCACCTCACCTCCGGGCACGGCCAGGTCGGTCGGGAACTGGCGGGCGAACCCCACGATCCTTCCCGTCGCCGAGAACGCACCGTGGCCGCGGGCGGCCTCGATGATCTCCGCCCACCCGCCCGCGATCTCGTCGGTGACCGCGCCCAGCATCCCGTGGTTCACGACCTTTGCCGCTTCGACCAGCTCGTCGTCGCGGACGGTCCGGACCGTGGGCTCCACCATCACCAGAACGGTAGGCGAGCGCGTCGCTCGGGGGCAGTGGATTACGTCAGTCGGGCGGGGTGGCCAACCAGCCGTGTCGGCGCACCTCGTAGCAGGCGATGGCTGCGGCCGTGGCCACGTTCAGCGATCCCACCCTGCCCAAGAGCGGCAGGTAGGCCGCGGCGTCGCACGCGTCCAACGTGGCAGGGGAGCAGCCCCGATCCTCATGGCCCACCACGAGGCAGGTGGCGGGACCGAGCGGTAGCTCGTGCAGAGGGCGGGCTCCTTCGGCCAGCTCGATGGCGACCACCTGATACCCCGCGGTGCGTGCGGCCGTGGCGGCGGACACGGCGTCGTCGACGCGGTGAAAGGTGAGGTAGCGCTGGGTGCCCAGCGCCGTCTTGCCGACCTTCGGGTCGTCGGGTGCCGGTGTCCGCGCCGCCAGCCACACGTCGTCGACCCGGAGCGCGGCTGCGGTGCGGATGATGACGCCGACGTTGAAGGGGCCCTGCACGTCGTCGAGCGCGAGGGCGAGCCGGCCCGCGGTGCGCCGCCGCCAGTCGCGATGGAGGCGCTTCATGCCTGTGCCGTCGAGCTGCTTCACGCCGCCCGTACCGCCAGCAGCCGGTAGCCAGTGCGCGACCCGATCCGCTCGCATTCCCAGCCCGCATCCGCCAGCCAGCGCTGCAGCGAGTCAGAGCCGAGGTGCTTCTGCACCACCAAGACCGCGCGCCCGCCGGGTCGAAGCCGGCCGAGCCACCCGGCGAGAAGCTCCTGCAGGGCGGACTTGCCGATCCGGATGGGTGGGTTCGACCACAGGAGGTCGACCATGAGGTCGTCCGGCACCTCGTCGGCGCCCGCGACGCGCACGTTCTCGAGGCCGAGGGCGGACGCGTTGAGACGGCACAGGTCGAGGGCCCGGCGGTTCACGTCGACGGCCCACACCGTGGCGCCGGGAGCCCGGGTGGCGAGGGTGCAGGCGATGGGCCCGTAGCCACAGCCGAGGTCCACGAACGTGCCGGTGGCTGGTGGGGATGGTGCTTCCAGCAGCAGGTACTTCGTGCCCGCATCCACGCCACCGGCCGAGAACACGCCGCGGTCCGTGGTGAGTGCGAGCGACAAGTCGGGCAGGTCGAGCCGGACGGCCGCGCGCCACGACGCCGAGGTGGGCTCCACCTCGAAGTACTGGCTGCCGGGCTCACCCATGGCGGCAACCTACCGGTAGCCTTCTGCCCGTGAGCGCGCCCTACGAGATCCGGTTGATCGGTGACCCCGTGCTGCGTCAGCGGGCGGGCGACGTCGCGGACATCGACGGCAAGCTGGCTCAGCTGGCCGACGACATGCTCGCCACCATGTACGAGGCTCCGGGCGTGGGTCTGGCCGCACCGCAGGTTGGCGTGCAGAAGCGTGTCTTCGTGTACGACGTCGGCGAGGGACCGCAGGTGGTCATCAACCCCGAGGTGCGTGAGGCACGCGGTGAGTGGACCTACGACGAGGGGTGTCTGTCGATCCCTGGTCTGGTCTTCGAGCTGGTCCGCCCTAAGGAGATCCACCTGGTGGGTTACGACCTCGACGGCAACGAGCTTTCGATCGAAGCGGACGAGATGCTGGCGCGCTGCTTCCAACACGAGATCGACCACCTCGACGGCGTGCTGTTCATCGAGCGCCTCGACGACGACCACCGCAAGCTGGCCATGAAGGTGATCCGAGAGCAACGGCTATCCGCCGAGGATCTGGCCGCCGCCGAGGTGAGGGCTGCCGCCTCCGCACGAAGCGGCTTCAGCCTGCGCTGACCCGATCGTCTTGACCGTCGCGCCGCCGCCGTCGGGCCCCGTCCGGTGCGTGGTGTTCCTGGGCACGCCGGACCTGGCGGTGCCACCGCTCCGCGCCCTGGTCGAGGCCGGCATCGAGGTGCCCCTGGTGGTGACACAGCCTGACCGTCGACGCGGGCGCGGCGCAGCCCTCTCCCCGTCGCCGGTGAAGGCGGCGGCCCTGCAGCTCGGCCTGCCCGTGTCCCACGAGGTCGATGACGTGCTGGGAGCCGGGGCCGAGCTCGGGGTCGTGGTGGCGTTCGGGCGGCTCATCAAGCCGCATGTGCTCGCGGTGCTGCCGATGGTGAACGTCCACTTCTCGCTCCTGCCACGATGGCGCGGCGCGGCCCCGGTCGAGCGAACCATTCTGGCCGGCGACGAGCGCACCGGTGTCGACCTCATGGTGGTGGAGGAAGGCCTTGATACCGGCGCGATCTACCGTCGGGCCGAGGTGGCGATCGGACCCGACGAGAGCCTCGAGGAGCTGAGGGCCCGCCTCGTGGAGCTCGGCACAGGGCTGCTGGTCGACGAGCTGACGAAGGGCCTGGGCATTCCGCACCCGCAGGAGGGCGAACCCACCTACGCGGCCAAGATCGACGTCGAGGAGCGGCGCATCGACTGGACGAGCCGGGCCGTCGACGTGCATCGGCGGGTGCGCCTCGGTGGGGCGTGGACCACGCACGGCGGCCATCGCCTCAAGGTCTGGCGCACCTGCGTCCCCCCGCGCGGGCGCGGACCGGTGGTGGCGGCGGGAGATGGAGCGGTGGAGCTGGTCGAGGTCCAACCGGAGGGCAAGGCCCGCATGGCCGCCACCGACTGGGCCCATGGGGCGCACTGGCAGCCCGGCGACCGGCTCGGCCCATGACCGTCAGCGCCCGCGAGCTGGCCCTCGATGCGCTCGACCGCATCGAGCGCGACGGCGCCTACGCCAACATCGTGCTCCCCGAGCTCCTCGGCCGCAGTGGCCTCGAGTCGCGCGACCGCCACTTCGCGACCGAGCTCGTCTACGGCACCACCCGGATGCGGCGAGCCTGCGACTTCCTCGTCGATCGCTTCCTCACCCGCGACCTCGACCTGCGGGTGCGCAACGCGCTGCGTCTCGGCGCCTACCAGCTCCACATGCTCGGCATGAAGCCCCATGCTGCGGTGGGAGAGACGGTGGAGGTGGCCCCTAAGGCCGCCCGCGGCCTCGTGAATGCCGTGCTCCGACGGGTCGCTGAGGCTCCGGTGACCTGGCCGGACGACGCCACCCGACTCAGCTACCCGGACTGGGTGGTCGAGGTGCTGACCGCCGACCTGGGCGCCGACGCCGCCCGCGCCGCGCTGGAGGTCATGAACACGGCGCCGCCGGTCACCGAACGGGCGGACGGCTACGTCCAGGACCTGGCCTCGCAGTGGGTGGCCGAATCCGTGGGTGCCTGCCCAGGGGAGCGGGTGGCCGACCTGTGCGCCGCCCCCGGCGGGAAGGCCACGCTGCTGGCCGCCACGGGCGCCCACGTGGTCGCTGGCGACATCCGCAAGGGCCGGGTGGGACTGATCCTCGAGAACGCCCGCCCTGACCACCCGCTGGCCGCCCTCGTCGCCGATGCCGCGTGCGCCCCGTTCGCGGCCGCCACCTTCGACCGCGTCCTCATCGACGCTCCCTGCTCGGGCCTGGGTACGCTGCGCCGACGCCCCGACGCCCGCTGGCGGGTCGACGCCTCCGCGCCGTCGCGGCTGGCGTCGGTGCAGGCTCGGCTGGTGGACGCCGCTGCCGTGCTGCTGAAGCCGGGCGGCACGCTCGTGTACTCGGTGTGCACCCTCACCAACTCCGAGACCTCCGGGGTCGACGACCACCTAGCCGCCGCCCACCCCGCCCTCGTGCCGCTCCCGCCCCCCGCGGGCCCCTGGGACCCGCATGGGCGCGGTGCGCGCCTCCTCCCCCAGTCCGCCGGCACCGACGGCATGTACCTCCTGCGCCTGCGTCGACCCTGACGAGGTGAGGGGGACCGGGCAGACTGGCGCCATGGCGCTGCGGGCGAAGGTGATCACGGTGTCCGACGGGGTCGCCGAAGGGGTTCGGGAGGACCGGTCGGGGGAGGCGCTCGCGGCCCATCTCGGGGCCCACGGGTTCGACATCGTGGGCCGCGTGGTCACCGCCGATGGCCTCGACGCGGTGTCCGAGGCACTGGGCCGGGCCTGCGACGGCTTCGCCGGGCTGGTGGTCACCACCGGTGGGACGGGCTTCGGGCCACGGGACCTCACCCCGGAGGGCACGCTGGCCGTGCTCGAGCGCCAGGCCCCGGGCCTGGCCGAGGCCATGCGCCTCGTCAGCCCGCTCGGGCGGCTCTCTCGGGGCGTGGCCGGCGTGGTGGGGGAGACGCTCGTCCTCAACACCCCAGGGTCGACGGCGGGATGCGTGGAAGCCCTGGCCGCCGTGCTCGACGTGGTGCCCCACGCCCTCGACCTCCTGGCCGGGGGGCGTCCGCACTGACCACCCCAGAACTAGAACACGTTCTAGTTCTAGGTGGTAGGCTGAGGCTCGGTGGGCCGTGGTCGTCGTCCTTGCGCGGCCCCGACGCCCGGAGACGACATGACCACGGCGACCGACATCGAGCGCATGGCCCGGGCTCTGGAGCTCGGCGCGACCGTGCGGGCGTCGGCGCCACCCAACCCGTGGGTCGGGTGCGTCATCGAGGCGGCCGACGGCACCGTGGTCGAAGGCGCCACCCAGCCCGCCGGTGGGCCCCACGCCGAAGCGCAGGCACTGTCCTCCGGGGTCGACGTGCGGGGGGGCACTGCTTGGGTCACGCTCGAGCCATGCGCCCACGAGGGGCGGACGCCACCCTGCGCGGCAGCCTTGGTGGCCGCCGGCGTGGCTCGCGTGGTGGTCGCGCTGCAGGATCCCGATCCCCGGGTGGCGGGGAGAGGCATCGCCTCGCTGCGCGAGGCCGGGATCATCGTGGAGGTGGGGATAGGAGCTGACGCGGCGAGTGCCCTGCTGGCGCCGTATCTCGTGCACCGCCGCACCGGGAGGCCCTACGTCGTGCTGAAGGTGGCGGCCTCCCTCGACGGCCGCATCGCAGCCCCTGACGGCAGCAGCCAATGGATCACCGGTCTCGCGGCACGGGCCGACGGCCACGCCCTTCGAGCCGAGAGCGACGTCGTCGTGGTGGGTGCCGGCACCGTCCGGGCCGACGATCCCTCGCTGACCGTGCGGGACGCCCCAGCACCCCGCGGCGACCCGATCCGGGTGGTGCTCGGCGCGGCGCCGCCTGACGCCAAGGTCCATCCGTGCCTGGAGCGCTCGGGGGACCTGGGTGCCCTGCTCGACGAGCTGGGTGCCGCCGGGCACCTGCAGGTGCTGGTCGAGGGTGGGGCCCGGGTGGCCCACGCGTTCCACGCCTCTGGCCTGGTTGATCGCTACGTGCTCTACCTGGCCCCGTTGCTCTTCGGCGGCGATGACGCCCTTGGGGTGTTTCGCGGCGACGGGGCTCCGTCCATCGACGCCGCGTGGCGCGGGCGCATTCGGTCGGTCACCCCCGTCGGGGACGATCTCCGGATCGACCTCGAACCCCAGGGGGGCGGCTGATGTTCACCGGCATCGTGGAGGAGCTCGGCACCGTGCTGGCTCGGGAGGGTCCGCGCTTGCGCGTCGGCGCCCGCACCGTCCTCGAGGACATCGAGATGGGCGCGTCGATCGCGGTGAACGGCACCTGCCTCACGGTGGTCGGCTGGGATGCCGATGGCGGCTGGTGGGAGGCAGACGTGGTGGACGAGACCTATGCGCGCACGGCGCTGGGCGCCCTCGCGCCAGGTCACCGGGTGAACCTCGAGCGACCCCTGCGCCTCAGCGACCGACTTGGGGGCCACCTCGTGCAGGGCCACGTGGACGGCGTCGGCGACATCGTCGCCCCCGCCCCCGACCTGCAGGTGCGCACAGACCCCGCGCTGCTCCGGTACGTGGTGGAGAAGGGCTCGATCACCGTCGACGGGATCAGCCTCACGGTGGTGGCGGTCTTGCCTGACGGCTTCACCGTCGCCGTGATCCCGCACACGATGGAGGTCACCACCCTGGGCCGCAAGGGTCCCGGTGAGCCGGTGAACCTCGAGGTCGACGTGACCGCCAAGTACGTGGAGCGACTGCTCTCCTGGAAGGATGGGTGACATGCCCTTCGCGCCGATCGAAGACGCAGTGGCGGCCTACGCCAGGGGCGAGATCCTCGTGGTGGTGGACGACGAGGACCGCGAGAACGAGGGCGACCTGATCCAGGCGGCCGAGTTCGCCACGCCGGAGAGCCTCGCCTTCTTCCTCCACCACACGTCCGGCTACCTGTGCGCGCCGATCACGGCCGAACGGGCCACCCAGCTCGACCTCCCGCTCATGGTGGCGCAGAACACCGAGAGCCAGCGGACTGCCTTCCTCGTCACGGTCGACTATCGGCACGACACGTCCACCGGGATCTCGGCCTACGACCGCTGCGCCACGGTGCGGGCTCTCTGCGATCCGAGCACCCGTCCCGGCGACCTGGCTCGACCGGGCCACATCAACCCGCTGATGGCGCGCGAGGGTGGTGTGCTGAAGCGGGCCGGGCACACCGAGGCCACCATCGACCTGTGCCGCATGGCCGGTCTGTATCCCGCCGGGCTGTTGTGCGAGATCGTCGACGACAAGAAGACCGACATGGCCCGCGTGCCAGAGCTCGAGCGCTTTGCTGCCAAGCACGGCCTGCTCATGATCTCGATCGCCGACCTCGTGCGCTATCGCCGTCAGAACGAGAAGCTCGTCCGCCGCATCGCAGAGGCTCGCATCCCCACCCGCTGGGGCGACTTCACCTGCTACGCCTACGAGTCGCTCCTCGATGGCGAGCAGCACGTTGCCATGGTGAAGGGGACCGTGGCGGGGGAGCGCGACGTGCTCGTGCGGGTGCACAGCGAGTGCCTCACCGGTGACGTGTTCGGCTCGCTGCGGTGCGACTGCGGTGTGCAGCTCGACTCGGCCATGCAGCTCATGGCCGAGGCCGGTCACGGCGTCGTGGTGTACCTACGCGGCCACGAGGGTCGGGGCATCGGCATCGGTCACAAGATCCGGGCGTACGGCCTGCAGGAGCAGGGCCGGGACACTGTCGACGCCAACCTCGACCTGGGGCTGCCCGAGGACAGCCGCGAGTACGGCATCGGTGCCCAGATCCTCGTCGATCTCGGCATCACCACCATGCGCGTGATCACGAACAACCCGAGCAAGTACGGCGGGCTCGAGGGCTTCGGTCTGGAGATCACCGAGCGGGTCCCGTCCGTGGTGGCGGTGAACCCCGAGAACATCGCCTACCTCCGCACCAAGCGCGAGCGCATGGGCCATCTCCTGGAGGGGCTCGATGATGTTCTGTGATGCTCGCCGCTCGGGGGCCCAGAGCTCTGGCGAGCCCGGCGGCCCCTCGTGACGGCCGGTGACTCCGGGGCGGCCCCGTCGCCTGGTGTGTCCGGTGTCGGGTTGCGCGTCGGCGTCGTGCGGGCTCGGTGGAACTCGCACATCGTGGATCGGTTGGCCGAGGGGGTAGGACGGGGCTTGGCGGCGCTGGGGGTGGACCCCGCGGACGTTGTCGACGAGTCGGTGCCCGGGAGCTTCGAGCTGCCGATGGGCGCTCGCATCCTGGCCAAATCGGGTCGGGTCGACGCGGTGATCTGCCTCGGCTCGGTGATCCGAGGGGAGACCTCGCACTACGAGCTCGTGGCGGGCGAGTCCGCCGCCGGCATCCAGCAGGTGCAGCTCAGCACCGGGGTGCCGGTGGCGTTCGGGATCCTCACCACCGAGGACGAGGCCCAGGCGCTGGCGCGCTCGGAGGGCCCGGGTGGTCACAACGTGGGCGAGGACGCCGCGGTGGTGGCCGTCGAGATGGCCCGCCTGGCCGAACGCCACCGCTCCGCCTGAAGCAGCTCACAGATCCCCACTAGGTTCACGCCGTCACCGACCAGGGGGGAACGTGCTCCGTCGCACCATCGCCGTCGCGTCCACCTGCTGCCTGGTCGCCCTCGGAGCGTGCGGGTCCGACGATGGTGCCGCCGACCCCACCTCCACCACCACGACGAGCCCGCCATCGGTCGAGCCTCTCACGGTCCTCGTGACCAACGATGACGGGATAGGTGCACCGGGTATCGACGTTGTCGTGAACGCGCTCCTGGACGTTGACGATCTCGAGGTCGTGGTGGTGGCGCCGGCCGAGAACCAGAGCGGCAGCTCTGACAAGACGACGCCCGGCGGGGTGGCCTACACCGATGCGGCCACGGCCAGCGGTGTCACGGGCACCGCCGTCGACGGCTTCCCGGCCGACAGCATCGGCGTGGCCCTCGATGAGCTGGGGATCGAGCCCGATCTCGTCGTGTCCGGCATCAACGAGGGGCAGAACGTCGGGCCCCTCGCCGTTGTGTCGGGGACGGTCGGGGCCGCCCGCACAGCCGCCCGTCGCGGGATCCCCTCGGTGGCCGGAAGCGCGGGGTTCGGCCCGACGGCCGACTACGCATCGGGGGCCGCGTTGATCGTGGAGTGGATCGAGGCACACCGGTCCGAGCTGGAAGCCGGCACGGTGTCAGCCGACACCGTCACCAGCTTCAACGTGCCGAGCTGTACGGCCGGCACCCTGAAGGCCGACCTCCTCCAGGTGCCGCTGGCATCCGCCATCCCGGAGGGTGTCAGTCCCTTCACCAGTGACTGCACGATCGAGCCGACCTCGCCGCCCTCCGATGATGTGACCGCGGTGGCGGCCGGGTATGCCGCCGAGACCCCCGTGCCGCTCGACGCCCCGTAGGTTCCCGTTTCCGGGCCACGGCGCCAGCGCCTACCCTCGCCGTCGTGCTGCGCCTCGTGCTTCCCAAGGGATCGCTGGAGAAGCCGACCTTCGACCTCTTCGAGGCGGCCGACCTCCGGGTCGAGCGCTCCTCGACGGTCGACTACAAGGCCACCGTCAACGATCCGCGCATCGATGAGGTGCGCATCCTGCGTCCGCAGGAGATCCCCACCTATGTGGCCGAGGGCCTGTTCGACGTGGGCATCGCCGGGCGCGACTGGGTGGAGGAGACCGGCAGCGACGTCGTGATCCTCGGGGAGCTGCGCTACTCGAAGGCCACGAGCCGTCCCTTCCGGATCGTCCTGGCGGTGCCGCACGACTCGCCCTTTCAGTCCGTCGCCGATCTCCCGAACGGGGTCAAGGTGTCGAGCGAGTACCCCGAGCTCACCCGCCGGTTCTTCGCGGAGCACGACATCGACGCCGACATCCGACTGTCCTACGGGGCCACCGAGGCCAAGGTGCCGGACATCGTCGACTGCATCGTCGATGGCACCGAGACGGGCCGGGCCCTGCGGGCGGCGGGGCTCAAGATCATCGGTGACGTGCTCGCGAGCTACACCGCCCTGGTGGCCAACCCCGCCGCGGTGGCCGACCCCGCGAAGCACCATGCCATGCTCCAGATCAAGACGCTCCTCGATGGCGTGATGGAAGCGCGTGGCAAGGTGCTGGTGAAGCTCAACGTGAGCCAGGCCGACCTCAGCCGCGTGATCGAGCTCCTCCCGTCGATGAAGTCGCCCACCGTGTCTGAGCTCTTCGGTGCCGGCGGTTACGCGGTGGAGACGGTGGTGGCCAAGGACACCATCAACACGCTCATCCCCGCGCTCAAGGACGCGGGCGCCAGTGACATCATCGAGCTGCCCTTGGCCAAGATCGTCCACTGATGGACGGGACGGTCGCCGACTTCGACGAGAGGCGGGGGCTGGGGAGGATCGTGGCCGACGGCCGCACGTACGACTTTCACTGCACCGCGCTCGTTGACGGGAGCCGCGCCGTCGAGGTGGGCACCGAGGTGCGCTTCGAGGTGCGGCCCGCGGGGAGGGGCCGCTGGGAGGCCACCCACATCACCAAGCCGTGACCACCGGTTCTGTGGACCCTCGCGCCCGCATACCGAGCGTACGCGTCCACAGAACCGGATGGCCTCAGGGCGCGTCGGGCTTGGACTGGTCCGCGGTGCGGTTCCGCACCTGCAGGTAAGCGGCGCGGAGGTGGGTGAGGGCCTCCCGCAGCGTCGGCTCGGCGTCGCCCAGGCGGCCCTCCAGGCCGTCCACGAGGGCGCTGAGAGCGTCGATCGCGAGCGAGGCCTCGACCAGCTGCGGGGGGACGGCGGTGACGTGGATCGCGGCGACCTCGTAGATGCCCATCGCGTGGTTGGCGATGACGACCGCGGCCGGCGTGGCCAGCAGCTGCCGGCGCACCTCGTCCATCTCGGCCTGCATCTCCTGGAGCTGGGCCTGCTCCTCAGCGGTCAGGTCGGGTCGCGGATCGCCCTCGGGGGGACCGACGGGATGCTCGCCGCCGGGCGTCCAGAGGGTCACCGACGGGTCGGCCGGGTTGTGGAGGGTCGTGCCATGGCCGTAGCCTACGGCCCACAACTGCATCGGGAAGCGGGGCTTGCCCCCACCCGGCCACCTCAGGGTGCGTCGGGTCGACCAACCTCCACCACGGGAGCATGCTTCGGTGGCGCTGGCGGACGTCGGCATCCTCCGACGTCCGCCCTCGTCGTTTTCGGGAGCAGTCGTCGGGCAGGAGACCCACCCCGCGCACAGGAGGTAGCAGCGCCTACATGAACAGGATTCGGCGAT
>DAIQBC010000018.1:0-5206 GCA_036781345.1 Acidimicrobiales bacterium
TGATCATCGACGAGGCCCACGAGCGCAGCCTGAACATCGACTTCCTGCTCGGCTACCTCCGCCGGCTCCTGCCGCAGCGGCCCGACCTCAAGGTGATCATCACCTCGGCCACCATCGACACCGAACGATTCGCAGCCCACTTCGGCGGCGCTCCGGTGGTGGAGGTGTCGGGCCGGTCGTTCCCGGTGGAGGTTCGCTACCGGCCGATCGGAGAGGACGAAGGCGACGACCGGGACCAGACCCAGGCCATCGGCGACGCCGTGCAGGAGCTGATGCGGCTGGGCCCCGGCGACATCCTCGTGTTCCTCTCCGGCGAGCGCGAGATCCGTGACACCGCCGAGGCGCTGAGCCGGCTCGACCTGCGCGGCACCGAGCTGCTTCCGCTGTACGCCCGGCTGTCGGCCGCCGAGCAGCACCGCGTCTTCGCACCCCACGGCGGGCGACGGGTGGTGCTGGCCACCAACGTGGCCGAGACCTCCCTCACGGTGCCCGGCATCATCGGGGTGGTCGACCCGGGCACCGCCCGCATCTCCCGCTACAACCGCCGCACGAAGGTGCAGCGCCTGCCCATCGAGGCCATCTCCCAGGCGTCGGCCGCCCAGCGGGCAGGACGCTGTGGGCGCGTCGCCCCGGGCACCTGCATCCGGCTCTACTCCGAGGAGGACTTCGCCGGCCGCTCCGAGTTCACCGAGCCCGAGATCCTCCGCACGAACTTGGCCTCGGTCATCCTGCAGATGGCGGCCCTCGGACTGGGTGACGTGGCCGCCTTCCCCTTCATCGAGCCTCCCGACGCCCGCAGCGTCAAGGACGGCATCCTCCTCCTGGAGGAGCTGGGTGCCCTCGACCGCGGCGGGTCGCACGACCATGTGCGCCTCACCAAGATCGGGCGTCGTCTGGCCCGCATCCCGGCCGACCCGCGGCTGGCCCGCATGGTGCTGGAGGCGGATCGTCACGGCGTGGTGGGGGAGGTCCTGGTGCTGGCCGCCGCCCTGTCGATCCAGGACCCGCGCGAGCGGCCCCCCGACCAGGAGCAGGCCGCCCGCGAGCACCACCAGCGCTTCGTCGACCCCGAGTCCGACTTCATCAGCTACCTCAACCTGTGGCGCTACCTGCGCGACCAGCAGAAGGCGCGCGGGTCGAGCCAGTTCCGCAAGATGTGCAAAGCCGAGCACCTCCACCACCTACGCATCCGGGAGTGGCAGGACGTGCACACCCAGCTGCGCCAGGTCGCGCTGGGCATCGGGCTGGAGGTGCGACCGCTGGCCGAGGAGCCCGATCGCGACGGCATCCACCGAGCGCTGCTCGCCGGGCTCCTGTCGCACATCGGGATGCTCGACCCCGACGGCAACGAGTACCGGGGGGCCCGGGAAGCCCGCTTCGTGCTCGCTCCCGGCTCGGCCCTCGGCAAGCGCCGGCCCACGTGGGTGATGGCGGCCGAGCTGGTGGAGACCAACCGCCTGCGCGCCCGCACCGTCGCCCAGATCTCGCCTGACCGCATCGAGCAGGCGGCAGCGCACCTCGTGGCCCGGAGCCACGAGGAGCCATGGTGGGACGAGGGCCGCGGCGCCGCCATGACCATCGAGCGGGTGAGCCTCTACGGGCTCCCGATCGTCACGGGCCGGCGGGTGCAGCTCGATCGGGTGGATCCGGCGGAGGCCCGTGCGATGTTCATCCGCCACGCCCTCGTCGACGGCGACTGGGATGCCCACCACGCCTTCGTGCAGGCCAACAAGGAGCAGGTGGCCGAGGTGGTCGCCCTCGAGGACCGTGTTCGCCGCGACCTGCTGGTGAGCGACGGGGCCCTCGCCGCCTTCTTCGACCAGCGGGTTCCGGCCGAGGTCGCCACCGCCCGGCGCTTCGACGCCTGGTGGAAGCGGGAGCGACCGCGCCAGCCCGACCTGCTCACCTACACGCCGCGCGATCTCATCGAGCCGGAGGCGGCGCCGGTCGACCTGGCCGGGTTTCCCGACTCCTGGCCCCTCGGCGAGGCGCGCCTGCCGCTCACCTACGTCCTCGACCCTGGCTCCGACCTCGACGGCGTGGTGGTCGACGTGCCCCTGCCGCTCCTCGACCGGGTCGGTCACGCCGGGCTCGACTGGCAGGTGCCCGGGCGGCGCCATGAGCTGGTGACCGAGCTCCTGCGCACGCTTCCCAAGGACCTCCGCCGGCACCACACCCCGACGTCCGACGTGGCCAGGGAGGTGCTGGCCGGGATCGGCCCCGACGACGGGCCGTTGCTCGAGATCCTGGCCCGCGCCCTGTCGCACCGGGCCGGGGTGGCCGTGGCACCGCACCACCTCGACCTCGGCTCGGTGCCGCCCCACCTCCGCGTCACGTATCGGGCGGTCGACGCCGTCGGCCGGCCGCTCGCCTGGAGCAAGGACCTCTCGGCCCTCCGCCGCCGCCTCGCCGACCGGGTGCGCGACGCCCTGGCCGCCGCCGCACCGGTCGACGAGGTCAGCGGCGCCACCTCCTGGGTGTTCGGCGACATCCCCCGCACGGTCACGATGACGTACGCCGGGCTCGACGTGAAGGGCCACCCGGCGCTCGTCGACGAGGGCGAGTCGGTGGCGCTGCGGGTGCTGCCGACGGAGGCGGAGCAGCGCCCGGCGATGTGGGGTGGCACCCGGCGGCTCCTCCTGCTCCAGCTCGGCTCGCCCCTGCGCACCCTCGACAAGGCGCTGCCCAGCGTCACCAAGCTGGCCCTGGCCACCTCGCCTCGTCTCAGAGCGGTCGAGGCCTACCGGGACTGCGCGGCGGCCTCGGTCGACCAGCTGCTCGTGGAGCACGGTGGACCCGTGTGGGAGGCCGATGCGTTCCGCCGGCTCCTCGGCGAAGTGCGGGCGGGCTTCGCTGCCGCCGCAGTCGCCAACGCCCGCCTGGTCGGCGAGATCCTGGCCAGTGCCGCCCGCGTGGACGCCCGCCTGTCGACGATGCTCACCGCCGCCCACGACGACACCGTCGTCGACGTGCAGCGGCACCTCGAGCGCCTCCTGCACCGGGGCTGGATCAGCACCGCAGGCTTCGACCGACTCCCCGACCTGGCCCGCTATCTACGAGCCCTGGAGCACCGGGTCGACAAGGCCCGCACCCAGCCGGATCGCGACCGTCGGCCCATCGCCGGCCTGCAGGAGCTCGAGCGGGCCTACCGACGGGTGGCGGGGCGTGACCTCGACGGCCGGGTGCGCACGATGCTCGAGGAGCTGCGCGTGAGCACCTTCGCCGAGTCGGTCGGCGTCAAGGGCGGCGCCAGCGAGGCCAAGGTTCGGGTGGCCATCGAGGCCCTGAGCTGACGGGGCGGATTGCCACGGTCGGGTCAGGCACGATCGCTAGCGTCTCGCCCGCAGACTGCATCTCACTCTTGGGGGGGCCGTGGAAGAGACGTCGTGGGTCCGTTCGCTGTACCTCTACCTGATGTGCATCGTGAGCTTCGTGCTTGTGGCGCTCGGTGGTCTCGGAGTCATCGGCGGGTTGGTGCACACCGTGGCGCCCGACCTCGGCCACCGCGACACCCTGGACCGGGTCGGCATCGGCCTGGCCAACATCGCCACGAACGTCGTCGACGTCGTCAACGAGTCGCAGGGCAGCGGCGACTCCTCCTATTGCCGTGACGTCACCGACAACGACGATGACTTCCAGGCCTGCATGGACGACGGCGCCCTCAGCACCGACAGCATGGGTGCCATCCAGGACGGCATCGGAGAGGTGAAGTCCGAGCTCCAGAGCCAGATTCGCAACAACAGCATCGACCAGCTGATCCGTGGTCTGCTCCTGGTCGGGCTGGGCATCGTCGTGTTCCGCGTGCACGGTCACCGCACCGAGCTCTTTGCCGACGGCCTCCTGCCGAAGAAGCCGGCCGCGCTGCCGGTAGCTGCGCCCCCGGTCCCGCCGCCGCCGGGTGCGGAGCCGGCCAGCGGGTGACCTGCCCTCGGCTCGTCAGCTGATCTGCGCCCGGTCCCAGTGCAGGAGGATCCAGTCCACGGTCTCGTCGGGGGTCTGGTGGGTGGAATCGACCCAGAGGCCGATCGGCGGCGTCTCCCCCAGCCAGGCATCGAACCGGTGCACCGCCTCGAGCAGCGAGCTGCCATACGGCCGCCACGCGTCGTAGGCGCCGGTGCCGCGCTCCGCTTCCCGCTCCACCACCACCTCCGGCTGGGGCCGTAGCACGACGAGCGCCTTGCGACACGGGAGACGGTCGAGCTGGGCCCGCACGGCCGGCCCGTAGAGGTTGTCGACGTGCACCGCCGTGATCCCCGACGCGACGAAGGACGCACTGAGCATGGCCCCGTGCCGGTAGCGCAGCTCGAGCTGGGCTAGCGCGGCCGGGCTGGGCGGGTCGGTCATGTCCTCACGGCCGGCGACGACCATGCGCCACAGGTCGTCGCCCTCGATGAAGGCTGCCAACGGGAGCCGGTGCGCGACCAGCCGCCCCACCGTCGACTTGCCCGACGACGGCACGCCGGTGATCAGCAGCGCGGTGGGCTCTGTCATCGGGCTCGTGGCGGACCCGAGGCGGTGTGCTCGGTGCCGTCCGGGTCGACGGCCCAGGTGGCCGGCGCGTCCCACCGGTCCTCGTAGACGAGCTCGGCCAGCGGGCGGCGGCGAACCGGCCCGTGGTGCCCGGCGGGCCGGCCCAGCGGGATGGTGGCCGCGATGGCAACCTCGTCGGGGATGCGGAGCAGCGTGCGCAGCTCCGGCTCGACGAAGACGTGCCAGGTGGTCATCACCCCGCCGTAGCCCAGAGCCCGCGCCGCGAGGAGGAGGTTCTGGCAGGCTGGGTAGATGCTGGCGCCCTCCGAGGGATGCGGGTCGCGATAGCGCACCAGGCAGGGGAGCACGACCGCCGGCGTGGCCTCGAAGTGGTCGACGAAGTGCTGCATCGTGCGGGCCATCCGGGCCTTCGGCGACGAGCCTTCGGAGCCTGAGCCGCTGTCGTACCCATCGGCGCGTCGCTTGGCCGCCCACATGTCCCGGAACGACTGGCCCAGCAGGGCCTTGGCCTCTGTGGCGAGCCGCCCGTCACGTAGCACCACGAAGCGGAACGGCTGCCGGTTCGACCCCGACGGCGCCCGCGTGGCGTGCCAGAGGATCGTGGCGAGGTCGTCATCGGGGATCGGCTCGTCGGTGTACCTGCGGATCGCCCGCGTCGTGGCCATCCCCTCCAGCAGCGAGATCATCCCCGCACGGTAGATCTCCACCCGTTCTG
>DAIQBC010000018.1:5306-15183 GCA_036781345.1 Acidimicrobiales bacterium
GCCATCCCCTCCAGCAGCGAGATCATCCCCGCACGGTAGATCTCCACCCGTTCTGTGGACGCTCGCGCTCGGAATCCGGACGTGAGCGTCCACAGAACCGGGGGCTGTCAGCGGGCGACGAAGTACTTGGCTTGGGGGTGGTGGCAGATCAGCGCGCTGGTGGTCTGCTCGGGTTGGTACTGGAAGCCGGTCTCCTCGGAGCACTCGAGGCCGATGCGGCCGCCGTCGAGCAGCTCGAGGATCGTCACGTTGTCCTCGAGATCGGGGCAGGCCGGGTAGCCGGAGGAGTAGCGACCGCCGCGGTACTTCTGGCGGAAGAGGCCGGCCAGCGCCGGACCGTCCTCGCCGACGAAGCCCCACTCGGTGCGAATGCGCTTGTGCCACAGCTCGGCCAGCGCCTCGGCCATCTCCACACCGAGGCCGTGGAGCAGCAGGTACTCCTGGTAGCGGTCGTCGGCGAAGAGCTTGGCGGTGGCCTCGGACACGGCCGGGCCCATCGTGACGATGTGGAAGGCGGCGTAGTCGACCTCGTCGCCTGACGCGGGGCGGAAGAAGTCGGCGATGCAGAGGAACTTGTCCTTGGTCTGGCGCGGGTAGTGGAAGCGGGCCCGCTCGGCGCTGCGGGTCTCGTCGGTCCACACGACGAGGTCGTCGCCGTCACCGTTCACGGGGAAGTAGCCGTAGACGAGCTGGGGGAGGAGCAGGCCGGCGGCCTTGGCCTTGGCCAGCTCCTCGCGCAGGGTGGGGCGGATCCTCGCCTTGAACTCGTCGTCGCTCTCACCCCGCTCCGGGCGGAACTGCCACTGGTTGCGGAACAGCGCGGTCTCGTTGATGAAGGCGGCGATGTCGTCGATGGGGATGCCCTTCACCACCTCGTTCCCGAGGAACGGTGGGGGGAACACCTCGTTGTCGGTGGCCACCTCGGGCGATCGTGCCGGCAGCTCCACCGGCTCTGCGTCGTCGCTGCCCGGCTTGGCGAAGCGGCCCTTCAGCTCGACGGTGGAGTCGACCGGCACCCGGCCCCACTCGCTGTCGTCGGGCAGCTCGCCGCGCTTGGTGGCGCCGATGCGGTCCATCACGTGCAGACCCTCGAAGGCGTCCTTGCCGTAGAAGAGCCGGCCCTCGTACACCTCGCGCAGGTCGCGCTCGACGTAGAGCCGGGTGAGGGCGGCGCCGCCGAGCAGCACCGGGATCTCGGACAGGCCGCGGCTGTTCAGCTCCTCGAGGTTGTCGCGCATGATGAGCGTGCTCTTCACCAGCAGGCCGCTCATGCCGATGGCGTCGGCCTTCACCTCGACGGCCTTGTCGACCATCTCGGCCACGTTCACCTTGATGCCGAGGTTGTGCACCTCGTAGCCGTTGTTGGTGAGGATGATGTCGACGAGGTTCTTGCCGATGTCGTGGACGTCGCCCTTTACGGTGGCCAGCACGATGCGGCCCTTGGTGGACTGGCCGTCCACCTTGTCCATGAGCGGCTCGAGGTGGGCGACGGCCATCTTCATCGTCTCGGCCGACTGCAGCACGAAGGGCAGCTGCATCTCTCCCTTGCCGAACAGGTCGCCCACCACCTTCATGCCCTCGAGGAGGACGTCGTTGATGATGGCCAGCGGCCCGATGCCCTTGGCCAGCGCCTCCTGGAGGTCGGGGACGAGGCCGTCGCGGTCGCCCTCGATGATGCGGGTGGACAGGCGCTGCTCGATCGGCCAGCCGGAGCGGTCTTCCTTCTCGACGGTGGCGGCGGTGACGCCCTCGAACATCGACAGCAGCACCTGGAGCGGGTCGTAGTCGTCGGTGCGCCGGTCGTAGATGACGTCGAGGCAGACCTGCTTCTGCTCCTCGGGGATGCGGGCCAGCGGCGTGATGCGGGCGGCGTGGACGATGGCCGAGTCGAGCCCCGCCTTGGCCGCCTCGTGGAGGTAGACGGAGTTGAGGGCGTGGCGGGCGGCGGGGTTGAGGCCGAAGGAGATGTTGGACAGGCCCAGCGTGGTGTGCACGCCGGGCAGATGCTCCTTGATGAGCCGGATGCCCTCGAGGGTGGCGGCGCCGTCGCCGCGCGACTCCTCCATGCCGGTGCCGAGGGTGAGGGCCAGCGGGTCGAAGAACAGGTCGCCGGGTTCGAGGCCGTAGCGGTCGACGGCGATGTCGTGGATGGCCCGGGCGGCGGCCAGCTTCCACTCCGGGGTGCGGGCCTGGCCCTGCTCGTCGATGCAGGTGCACACGACGGCGGCGCCGTACTCGCGAGCCAGCGACAGGAAGCGATCGAGGCGGGTGCCGGGCGCGTCGCCGTCTTCGAGGTTGACCGAGTTGAGGATGGCCCGGCCGCCGATCCACTGCAGGGCCGTCTCGATGACCGCCGGCTCGGTGGAGTCGATCATCAGGGGCACGGTGGCCTGGGTGGCGAAGCGGGAAGCGATCTCGTCCATGTCGGCGGTGCCGTCACGGCCGACGTAGTCGACGCACACGTCGAGCACGTGGGCGCCCTCGCGCTCCTGCTCGCGCGCCATGGCCACGCAGGTGTCCCAGTCTCCTTCGAGCATGGCCTCGCGGAACTTCTTGGAGCCGTTGGCGTTGGTGCGCTCACCGATCGACAGGTAGGTGAGCTGCTGCTCGAAGGGCGTGAAGCTGTAGATGGACGTGGCGCCGTCCTCGTGCTCGGCGGCGCGCGGCGCGGGCGTGAGGTCCTTGACCGCCTCGACCACTGCCGCGATGTGCTCGATGGTGGTGCCGCAGCAGCCGCCCACCACCTGCACGCCGAAGTCGGTGACGAAGCGGCGCTGGTACTCCGCCAGCTGCGACGGCGTGAGGTCGTAGTGCATCTTCCCGTCCACCACCGACGGCATGCCTGCGTTGGGCAGGCACGCGATCGGCATCCGGGCGTGCTGGCCCAGGTAGCGCAGGTGCTCGCTCATCTCGGCGGGGCCGGTGGCGCAGTTCACGCCGATCACGGCTGGCCGCATGGCGTCGAGGGCCGCCAGCGCGGCGCCGATCTCGGTGCCGGGCAGCATGGTGCCGGTGACTTCCATCGTCACCTGCACCTGAATGGGCACCTCGCGCCCGGCGGCGGCCATGGCGCGGCGGCAGCCGATCATGGCGGCCTTGGCCCCGAGCAGGTCGAACTGCGTCTCCACGAGGAGCACGTCGACGCCGCCCTCGAGCAGACCCGCCGCCTGTACCTCGTAGGCGTCGCGCAGCTCGGCGAAGCGGATCTGGCCCAGCGAGGCGAACTTGGTGCCCGGCCCGATGGAGCCGGCGACGAGCCCGCCGTGGCCGTCGGCCACCTCGCGAGCGATGCGGGCGGCCGCCACGTTCAGCTCATGCGAGCGCTCGCTGATGCCGTACTCGCCGAGCGGCACAGCGAAGGAGCCGAAGGTGGCCGTCTCCACGATGTCCACGCCGATCTGGAAGAACTCGTCGTGCATCGTGGCGATGACGTCGGGCCGGGTGACCACGAGCAGCTCGTTGCAGCCCTCGAGGTCCTCTCCACCGAAGTCGTCGGGTCCGAGCCCGAGCGTCTGCACGTAGGTGCCGAAGGCGCCGTCGAACACGACGACCTTCTCGTTGATCAGATCGAGGTAGCGGCTGGCACCCATGGTTCGCCAAGGGTACCGGGGCACCTGGTGGCTCCCTAAGCCAGTAGAACGCTGGGATGGTCGACATCAGCTCGTCGGTGCAGGGCACGGTGGTGCGCACGGCCCCCGCCGGGCTCGTGGTGGCGGCGGGGGCCGAGGTCGCGGTCATCGAGTCGATGAAGATGGAGCACGCGGTGGTGGCCCCCGAAGCGGGGACGGTGGAGGAGGTGCTGGTGGCGCCGGGCGATCTCGTGCAGGCGGGGGATCGGCTCGTGACGATGGTGCCCGGAGCCGCCGTCGCAACCGCGGCGGGCGAGGCGGTGGAGGAGGCCTCGGGGGAGCGACCGGACCTGGCCGCGGTCCGAGCCCGTCACGAGATCGGGCTCGATGCGGCTCGACCTGATGCCGTCGCCCGCCGGCGCCGCACGAGGCAGCGGACCGCGCGCGAGAACGTCGACCACCTGCTCGACCCGGGCAGCTTCGTGGAGTACGGCCCGCTGGTGATCGCCGCCCAGCGTCGCCGGCGCGAGCTGCAGGACCTGATCGAACGCACGCCGGCCGACGGCCTCGTCGGAGGGATCGGCACGGTGGCCGGCCAGCCCGTGGTGGTGATGTCCTACGACTACACCGTCCTGGCCGGCACCCAGGGCCTCCAGAACCACCGCAAGAAGGACCGGCTCTTCGAGGTGGCCGAACGGCAGGGGCTGCCGGTGGTGCTCTTCGCCGAGGGTGGGGGCGGCCGGCCGGGTGACACCGACGGCGTGGGGGTGTCGGGCCTCGACTGCATGGCTTTCCACCTGTTCGGGCGGTTGTCTGGTCTGGTCCCGCTCGTGGGCATCACGAGCGGCCGCTGCTTCGCCGGCAACGCCGCGCTGCTCGGCTGCTGCGACGTGGTGATCGCCACCGAGGGGTCGAACATCGGCATGGGCGGCCCAGCCATGGTCGAGGGCGGCGGCCTCGGGGTGTTCGCCCCCGAAGCGTTGGGACCCATGGACGTGCAGGTGCCCAACGGGGTGGTCGACGTGCTCGTGGCGGACGAAGCGGCCGCTGTCGAGGCGGCCCGGCAGTACCTCGGCTACTTCCAGGGCTCGGTGGACGGCTGGATCGCGCCCGACCCTCAGCAGGCCCGGAAGGTGATCCCGGAGAACCGCCTCGCGGTGTACGACGTGCGCGTGGCCGTCGACGCGCTGGCCGATGTCGGCTCCGTGCTGGAGCTCCGGGCTGCCTTTGGGCGCGGCATGGTGACGGCGCTCGGGCGCGTGGAGGGTCGTCCGGTCGGGCTGATCGCCAACAACCCGCTGCACCTGGCCGGCGCCATCGATGCGGACGGCGCCGACAAGGCGGCCCGGTTCATGCAGCTCTGCGATGCCTTCGACCTGCCGATCATGTTCCTGTGCGACACGCCCGGCATCATGGTGGGTCCTGAGGCTGAGCAGACGGCCCTCGTCCGCCACGTGAGCCGGCTCTTCGTCACCGGCGCCAACCTCACCGTGCCCACCGGCACGATCATCCTGCGCAAGGGCTACGGCCTGGGGGCCCAGGCCATGGCCGGCGGCAGCTTCAAGGCGCCGCTGTTCTGTGTGGCCTGGCCCACCGGTGAGCTCGGGGGCATGGGCCTCGAGGGGGCGGTGCGGCTCGGCTATCGCAAGGAGCTCGACGCCATCGAGGACCCGGCCGAGCGCGAGCGCACCTTCGCGGAGATGGTGGAGCGCATGTACGCCCACGGGCGGGCCGTGAACGCGGCGAGCCACTTCGAGATCGACGACGTGATCGACCCCGCCGAGTCCCGGCGGTGGATCGTCACCGCCCTGGCGGCCGCGCCCCCGCCCGACCGCCGGGCCGGCAAGAAGCGCCCCAACATCGACACGTGGTGAGCGGTCTGTAGGGTCAATCCCGTGGCGACGCTGTGGACGGGCAAGGGAGACGACGGCACGACGGGACTCCTCTTCGGCGGCCGGGTCCCGAAGTCGTCCCCCCGGTTGGAGGCCCTCGGCGCTGCTGATGAGGCGCAGGCCGCCTTGGGCGTCGCCCGGGCCGAGGTGGCGGGTGGCTCCGAGCTCGACGTCATCCTCACGGCGCTGGCCCGTGACCTGTGGATCCTCATGGCCGAGCTGGCCACGGATCCCGAGAACCGCCCGAAGCTCGTCGCCGGCCAGACGCTCGTCAGCCACGACATGGTGCTGGCGGTCGAGCAGGTGATCGTCGACGTCAGCGGGCGCTTCGACGTGCCGACCGAGTTCGTCGTGCCAGGGCAAGACCGCACCTCGGCACTCCTCGACGTTGCGCGCACCGTCGTCCGGCGAGCGGAGCGGGCGGCCCTGCCGGTGCTCGCCCAGGGCTCGGAGGCCCTCCCGTACCTCAACCGCCTCTCCTCACTGTTGTGGACCCTCGCCCGCTGGGCCGAGGACGAACCGCTGCCCACGAGAACCCCCCGAAGCGTCCCGCTCACCTGACCCATGGAGGATCCAATGCCGCTCACCATCGAGCTAGCCCGCACCGCGCCCGACGACGTGGCGGCCACCGCGGTCGGCGGCGTCGTCGGGCAGAGCGACGGTGGAGCGGTCGACTGGGCGTTCCTGGCCGGTCACGGCTTCGACGCCAAGAAGGGCGATGTGCGCGCGCTGCCTGGAGAGGGAGGGCGCACCACCTTCGTGGTCGGTCTCGGTCCGGCCGATGCCGTCGACGCCAACGTGCTCCGCCACGCCGCCGGGGCCCTCGCCCGCGCTGCCAAGCGCCACGCGTCGCTGGCCGTCGACCTCCTCGGTTCGCTGCCGGCTGGCGCGAACGTCGCCGCGGGAGCTCAGGCCATCGCCGAGGGACTGGTGCTCGGCGGCCACGAGCTCACCGCCTTCAAGTCGGCACCCGAGCCGGCCCAGCTCACCCGGGCCGTCATCGTCGGTGGCGGTGGCAAGCGCGCCGAGGCCGCCATCCAGCGCGGGCTCGTGCTCGCCGCCGCGGCGGCCTGGGCACGCGATCTGGTGAACGAGCCGGGTGGCTCGCTGACGCCCACCAAGCTGGCCCAGCGTGCCGCGGCCGAGGGCACGCGGGCCGGCTTCGAGGTGACCGTGTGGGACGACAAGGATATCCGCAAGCAGAAGCTGGGCGGCCTGCTCGGCGTGAACCGCGGGTCAGCTCAGGCGCCGCGCTTCCTGCGGCTCGAGTACGCCCCCGACAAGCCGCGCGGCACTGTTGCGCTCGTCGGCAAGGGCATCACCTTCGACTCCGGCGGGCTCTCCCTGAAGCCGCCGGACGCCATGATCGGGATGAAGGGCGACATGGGCGGCGCGGCGGCAGTGCTCGGTGCCTTCCGGGCCATCGCCACCCTCGGCGCCAAGGTGCGCGTGCTCGGGTTCATCCCCATCACCGACAACATGACGGGCGGCGACGCCACGCGGGTCGGCGACGTGCTCACCATCCGGAACGGCAAGACGGTGGAGGTGCTCAACACCGACGCCGAGGGACGGCTGATCCTGGCCGACGGCCTGTCGCTGGCCTCCGAGGAGGCGCCCGACGCCATCATCGATCTGGCCACCCTCACGGGTGCCTGCATTGTGGCGCTGGGGGATCGCATCGCCGGGCTCATGGGCAACCACCAGGGGTGGCTGGACCAAGTGCAGAGCGCTGCGACCGCGGCCGGCGAGGCGGTGTGGCCGCTCCCGCTCCCGGAGTACCTCCGTGCCAAGCTCGACAGCGACTTGGCCGACCTCAAGAACATCACCGAGCTCCGCCACGGCGGTGCCCTGTCTGCGGGCCTGTTCCTCAAGGAGTTCGTGGGGGAGGGCATCCCTTGGGCCCACCTCGACATCGCCGGCCCCGCGGACGCCTCTGAGGTGGACGGCGAGATCGTGAAGGGTGGTACTGGCTTCGGTGTCCGCACGCTCGTGGAGCTCGTGTCCGGCTTCAGCAAGCCCAAACGCGGGGCCGCCTGAGCCGGGTGGGGTCGTCCCGGCGGCTCAGGCCGCTTCCGGCGGCAGGTCGTCGCTGGCCACCGTGCGGGTGACCTGGTTGCGCTGCACGGCCCAGACCACTGCCTCGTAGGCGATCGCGGGGTGCAGCCGCCAGGCATGGAGCTGGCGCTCGGCGGCCTCGCGGTCCTCACCCAGCTCGAGCAGCGACAGGGCCAGGCCGCGAGCCCGCTCCCGGAGCTGATCCACCGGCAGGCCGGAGCCCGGGCCCTCGACCCACGCTCGGTGGGCCTCCTGCTGGGGGAGCGGGAGGCGAGCGATCTGCAGGCGGGTGAGCGAAGGGAGCTTGCGGCGGACACGTAGGGTGCGCTCGTCCACCTGGTGGGCAGCGCCGAAGCGGCAGCATCGCTCGATGGAGCGGAAGAACGGGGAATGGCGACCCGACCGGTGGCCCAGGCCGAGCTGCGTGGCCGTGAGGGCGAGGTCGAGCTCGAAGCCGTCGGGGTCGTCCTCGAGGCCGCTCACGAGGCGGCGGAGCAGCCACGTGGCGCTTGGGCCGAGCACCCCGAGCCAGAACTGCTCGACATAGGCGGAGCGAACGTCGTGGCCGACGGCATCGATCACGGCGTCGGGCCAGGCCCGCACGCTGAGGGTGGGGATCGGGTAGGTGGGCGGGGCCGGCATAGGGGCCTCCTCGACGGTGGCAGCGATGGGAGTGGGGGAGTACATCTCATGTAGTTTCGGTGTCTTTCCGGTTATCGTCAAGGGGTTGGCTACCATGCTCCGATGGACGAGCTCGAGGTGGTGCGGGGCTGGCTGGCCGCGGCCGAGCGAGTCGTCGTGCTCACCGGAGCCGGCATCAGCACCGACAGCGGGATCCCCGACTTCCGCGGGCCCCAGGGCCTCTGGACGAAGGACCCTGCGGCCGAGAAGGCCTCCCACATCTCCCACTACCTGAGCGATCCCGCTGTCCGGGAGCGGGCGTGGGCCGGCCGGGCGGCCTCGCCAGCCTGGACGGCGCAGCCCAACGCCGGGCACCGGGCGCTGGTTGGCCTGGAGCGCAGCGGCCGGCTGCACGCCCTTGTCACGCAGAACGTCGACGGTCTCCAGCAGGCGGCCGGGTCGGACCCGTCCTTGGTGGTGGAGGTGCACGGCACGATGCGGGAGGTCGTCTGCCTCGACTGCGGCGACCGGACGTCGATGCAGTCGGCTCTCGACCGTGTCGCGGCCGGCGAGGCCGACCCGCCCTGCCGGCGGTGCGGGGGCATCCTCAAGTCGGCCACGATCAGCTTCGGGCAGTCGCTCGTGACGGCCGACCTCGATCGAGCCACCCGGGCCGCGAGCGAGTGCGATCTGCTCCTCGCCGTGGGCACCACGCTGGCCGTCTTCCCTGTCGCCGGGATGGTGCCGATTGCCGCCTCCGCCGGCGCGCGGGTGGTGATCGTGAACGGCGCCCCCACGGAGATGGACGACCTGGCCGACGTCGTGCTTCTGGGGTCGATCAGCGAGATCCTCCCGGCCCTGGTGGCGGGAATCCCGACGCTGGCCTGATTGTTGACCTCGCCGGTAGGCTTTTCCCCGCTACCAGACGCGAGACGAGGACGACTGCGATGCCCAGCTTCCGTGAGCTCTTGGCCGCCACCAGAGCCGTGATCCAGGAGATCGACACCCACGAGACCGACGCCCTGCGCCAGCAGCCCGGCACCGTGATCCTCGACGTTCGGGAGCCCGAGGAGCACCAGCAGGGTGCGATCCCCGACGCCATCCACATCGCCCGTGGCACCCTCGAGAGCTCGATCGAGAGCCGCGTCCCGGACAAGGACACCCGCATCGTGATCCACTGCGCCTCCGGGGTGCGGTCGGCGTTCGCGGCCAAGACGCTGCGCGACCTCGGCTACACGGACGTGGTCTCGATGGCCGGCGGGTTCAACAAGTGGAAGGACGAGAGCCGCGACTGGTCCGTCCCCCGCAGCCTCTCGTCCGACCAGCGCAACCGGTACCAGCGCCACCTGCTCCTGCCCGAGGTCGATGTGGCCGGTCAGCAGAAGCTCCTCGACTCGAGGGTGCTGCTGCTCGGGGCCGGGGGCCTGGGCTCACCTGCGGCTCTGTACCTGGCCGCCGCTGGTGTCGGCACGATCGGCATCATCGACATGGACGTCGTCGACGAGTCG
Organism: Acidimicrobiales bacterium; assembly: GCA_036781345.1. Taxonomy (GTDB): domain Bacteria; phylum Actinomycetota; class Acidimicrobiia; order Acidimicrobiales; family VFJN01; genus VFJN01. Next base: position 14,952 of record DAIQBC010000018.1, read on the forward strand.
AACCTGCAGCGCCAGATCCTGCACAACATGGAGCGCGTGGGCGATCGCAAGGTCGACTCGGCCAAGAAGACCCTCACGCTGCTCAACCCCGACGTCGACGTGGTGGCCTACGACCTGCGGCTCGGGGCCGACAACGTCATGGACATCCTCCCCGGCTGGGACGTCATCGTCGACGGAACCGACAACTTCCCCACCCGCTTCCTCGTGAACGACGCGTCCGTGAAGCTCGGGA
>DAIQBC010000019.1:0-15098 GCA_036781345.1 Acidimicrobiales bacterium
TCGGCTACGGACCGGTGTGGGCGATCGACAACGTCACCATCGAGGGCCGCCACTTCAGCGCCCGCGGGGTCACTGCCCATCCCCGCCCCCTCACCCGCCCGCACCCGCCGATCTGGATCGGCGGCAACAGCGGCCAGGCCCGCCAACGGGTCGCCGACCGCGGCGACGGCTGGTGCCCCTTCCGGGCGCCAGCCGGGCTGGCCAAGACAGCGCGCACCGTCGCGCTGGGCACCATGGACGAGCTGGCCGCGTCGATCGACGACCTCCGCCTGCGCCTGGCGGCCGCGGGGCGCGACCCCACCAGCATCGACATCGCGTTCGGCTGCGCCGCCGGCGGCGACCCCGCGACCGAAGCCTTCGACCCCGACGCCCATCTCGCCGGCCTCGCCGACCTCGCCGCCCTCGGGGTCACCTGGGTGCAGGTGGGCCTCCCCGGCGACGACCTCGGCCACACCCTGGCCACCATCGAGCGCTATGGCCAGCAGGTCATCGCGGTGGCCTAAGTTCGAGCGATGGTCCTCGATCCTGGCGCGGCGCGGCTCGACGGATGCGTGGCGGTGGTCACCGGTGGTGGGGCGGGGATCGGCCGGGGCATCGCCCAAGGACTGGCGGCGTTCGGTGCCCGCGTGGCCATCTGGGAGCAGGACGCCGATCGCGGCGCGACCGCGGCGGCCGAGATCCACGGCTTGGGCATCGCCACGGACGTGCGCGACGCCGCCCAGGTCGACCACGCGCTCGGCCGCACCTCGCGCGAGCTGGGCCCCGTGTCGATCCTCGTCAACAACGCCGGCGGTGTCTTCTGGAAGCCGTTGCTCGAAGGCACGGAGAACGGCTGGGATGCGCTCTATCGCGCCAACCTCAAGCACGTGATCCTCTGCACCCAGCGGGTGGCTGGCGCCATGGTCGCCAGCGGCACGGCTGGCAGCATCGTCAACATCACCTCGATCGAGGGGACGCGGGCCGCCCCCGGCTACGCCGCCTATGCGGCTGCCAAGGCGGGCGTCATCAGCTTCACGAAGAGCGCCGCGCTCGAGCTGGCCCCCTACGGCATCCGGGTGAACGCGCTGGCGCCCGACCTCACCCTCACCGAAGGGCTGGCGGCCGTGGCCCCGCCTGGCTCGTTGGAGCACTTCGGGGGGATCGTGCCCCTGGGCCGCACCGGTGGGGTCGACGAGATGGCCGGCGCGGCCGTGTTCCTCGCATCGGGCCTGTCGAGCTACGTCACCGGCGAGACGATCCACGTCGACGGCGGCACCCACGCGGCCGGTGGCTGGTACCCACATCCCGACACCGGTGGCTACGTCCTGGGCCCGACGCACTGAGCACGGAGGAGCCGCTCAGGGGACGACCTCGGGCGGCAGGGGATGGCGGAACAGGGCGGCGGCGTTCTCGCAGCAGATCGCCCGGCGCTCGGCGGCCGGGAGGTGGCCCCACGCCTGCTCGATCACGGCCTGGGTGTCGGGCCAGGTGGAGTCGCCATGCGGGTAGTCGACCTCCACCATGATGTTCTCGACACCGATGGCGTGCCGGGTATCGATGGTCGACGGGTCGTCGATCGTGCAGAACCAGAAGCTGCGACGCAGCACGTCGGCTGGGCGCTCGACCCAACCCAGCCCGTAGCCCGAGCGGTCGACGATGTTGTCGAGCCGGTCGAGCAGCATCGCCACCCAGCCGATGCCACCTTCCGACATCGCGATCTTGAGGTCGGGGAGGCGAGTGGGCCAGCCCGACCACAGCCACTCGGTGCAGGCGGTGAGCGAGAGCTGGCCGAAGAGCGTCGCAGCCAGCGGCATGATCGCGGGGCCGCAGTCGGGCGGGAACTCGCCCAGCCCCGAGGAGCCGACGTGGAGGCTGACGACCGTGTCGGTGTCGGCGCAAGCGCGCAGGATCGGCTCCCAGTAGTCGGTGAAGATCGACGGGAGCCCGATCTCGTGCGGGCGCTCCGGCAGGGTGACCGAGCGGAACCCGCGGGCGGCGTTGCGGCGGATCTCGGCCGCGCCGAGCTCCGGGTCGGTGAGCCACGTGATCCCGAGCGGGATGATCCGGTCGCGGTGCGGCTGCCACCACTCGTCGTGCACCCAATCGTTGAACGCACGAGTGGTGGCCAGGCCCAGCTCGGGGTCCGAGCACTGCGAGTAGACCCGGCCGCAGAAGCCGGTGATCATCGACGGGAAGCTGAGCGACGCCCACACCCCGTTGATGTCCATGTCGTGCACCCGGGCGTCGACGTCCCAGCAGCCCTTGCGCATCTGGTCGAAGCGGAACGGCTCCACCTTCACGGTCTCCGGCCGCCGGCCCGCCACCGCGTTCATGCCCACCTGGGTGTGGCGCTGGCCGTCGAACTCCCACACCTCGTGACCGCGCTCGTCGACGACGATGCGGGGCGCGCGGTCCTGCAGGTGGCGGGGCAGCCGGCCCTCGAACATGCCGGGCGGCTCCACGAGGTGGTCGTCGACCGAGATGATCGTGGCGAGCACCTCGCGGGGCTCGGGCTCCGGGAGGAACAGATCAGTCAAGGATCGTGGGGTCGGCGCGCAGCTCGCGTCGGGCCATGGCCTCGAAGAGGCCGGGGAAGCTGACGTGGTCGAACGGGGCCGAGAAGCGGGCGAACACCTCGTCTCGAACCGGCACGCCCCCGCCGATGGCCTCGACGTGCCACGCCTGCCGGCACCGCCACTCCAGCACCACCGCCCGGTGGTGGGCCTGGGCGATGTCGCGACCCACGACGAACACCCCGTGGTTGGCCAGCAGGGCCATGCGGGCGTCGCCCATCGCCTGGACGCACGCCCGCGCGTTCTCCACAGCATCGACCGAGCCCGTGAAGTCGTCGTAGAGGGCGATCTCGCCCGGCACCATCGCGGCGGTCTGGTCGTACACGGGTGGTACCCGGTGGGCATCGGCCCAGATCGTCCCCCAGCGCGGGTGGTTGTGCACCGCCACCCCTGTGTCAGGGTGGGCACGGTGCAGCTCGAGGTGCAGGGGGATGGCGGGCGTCACCGTCCACTGGCCTTCGAGCACGTTGCCGTCGAGGTCGATGCGCATGATGTCGGATGCCCGCACCTCGTCCCACGTGAGCCCCCACGGGTTGACCAGCAGCGTTCCGTCGGGCTGGCGGTAGGTGATGTGCCCGGCGAGGTGGTCGTCGTAGCGCTCCCGGTGGAGCATCCGGGCGAGCAGCGCCACCTCGGCCTGGGGGGTGAGCGGCGGCAGCGGCGGCGCCATCGGGTTGCGGCGCAGGTCTGTGGTGCTCATGGAGATCCCCCTCCCGCTGGCTGACGGCGACGTTAGTAGGGTCACCGCCGATGGCCGTCTTCAACCACGTGGGCCACTGCGTCACCGATCTGGCCCGGTCGCGGCGGTTCTACGAGGAGCTCCTCGGGTTCAGGCACCAGCGCGACCTGCCCGTGCCCGACGGCGCCGCCTCGAAGCTCCTGCGGGTGCCCGAGCCGGTGGGCATGACCGCCGTCTACCTCGAGCGCGACGGGTTCGTACTGGAGCTGCTGCACTTCGACCGCCCCGGCAACGCTCCTCGCCGGGAGCGCTCCTTCACCGAGCCTGGGCTCACCCACCTGTCGTTCTCGGTCGACGACATCGGCGCCACCTGCGCCAAGGTCGCCGACCTGGGCGGCCAGGTGCTCGCCGACACCGACATGGGCGGGCACGCGGTGATGATCCGCGACCCCGACGGCCAGCTCATCGAGCTCCTCCCGATGAGCTACCGCACCGGCTGATCCTCAGCGCTTGGGCAGCTTCAGGGCACGGTCGGCGATGATGTTCTTCTGCACCTCGGTCGCCCCCGCCCCGATCGAGGTATACCGCTGCCACGGGTAGTTATGGGCGGCGTGGCCGCCGTCGACGGCGTCGGGACCGCCCTTGGCCAGCACCGCCAGCGGACCGAGCATGTCCACGTTGAGCTCGGCGAGGGCCTGGGAGAGATGGCTCCACTGGAGCTTGGCGATGGGCACCTCGGGCCAGGTTCGCTCGCCCTTCAGCACCTTCGACAGCGCCCTGGCGTTGAGGAGCCGGGTCAGCTCGACCTGCGTGTACATCCGGGCGATGCGCTCCCGGATGCCAGGGTCGACCAATGCATCCGGGTTGTGTCGATGGGCGCTGGCGATCATCTGGTCGAGCTCGGAGCGCAGTCCGATGGCCAGCCCACCGGTACCGACCCGCTCGTGGGTGAGGGTGCCCATCGCGACGGTCCAGCCCTCCCCTTCGCCGCCGAGGCGGTAGGCCACGGGGACGCGAGCGTCGGTGAACACCACCTCGTCGAACATGGCCTCGCCGGTGATCTCGCGGATCGGCGTGCAGCGCACGCCCTCGGTCGTCATGTCGACGATCAGCGCCGTGATCCCCTCGTGCTTGGCGCCGCGGCCGATGGCGTCGGGATCGGTGCGTACGAGGAACAGGCCCCAGCGGGCGAGGTGGGCGGTGGAGATCCAGATCTTGGTGCCGTTGAGCACGTACTCGTCGCCGTCGGCCAACGCCGTCGTGCGGAGGTTGGCCAGGTCGCTGCCCGCCTGCGGCTCGGTGAACCCCTGGCACCAGTGCTCGCTGGCATCGACGATGCCCGGCAGCCATCGCTGCTTCTGCTCGTCGGTGCCCCAGCGCAGGATCATCGGCCCGATCTGCCAGATGCCGTTGGCGTTGTAGATCCCCGGCGCCTTCGCGTGTGCCATCACCTCGGCGTAGATGACGTTCTGCATGGTGGTGGCCTCGCGCCCGCCCCACTCCACCGGCCAGTTGATGGCCGCCCAGCGCCCCTCGTGCAGCCGACGCTGCCACGCCTGCCGGCGAGCCATCGTGCGCGTGGTGAGGTCGGCGTGCTCCGTCCCGATCTCGCCCTGGTCGATGAAGTCGGGCAGGTTGGCGTCGAGCCAGGCACGCAGCTCGGCGCGGAAGGCCTGGTCCTCCTCCTCGTAGGCGAAGTCCACGGAGCGAACCTAACAGCGGCGTCCCCTAGGTTCACCGGTCGTGGACTTCACCTTCAGCGCCGAGCAGGAGGCCCTGCGGGGGGTGGCACGCGCCTTCCTCGCCGCCGAGGCACCCGCCACCTACGTGCGGGCGATGATCGACGACGATCGCGGTGTCACCGACGAGGTCTGGGCCAGGACGGTGGAACTGGGCTGGCCGGGCCTGCTGGTGGCGGAGGGCGACGGGGGCGCCGGGCTCGGGATGCTCGAGGCGGTGGTGCTCTGTGAGGAGATGGGTGCGCTGCCCCTGCCGGGCCCGTGGCTCTCCTCGGCGATCTGCGGTGCGTTGGTGGCTCGCCGGCTCGACGATCGGGCGGTGCTCCCGGCCCTCGCCGACGGAGCCGTGCGAGCCACCCTCGCCTTGGAGGAGGGCGGAAGCCGGGATCCACTCGAGGGGGTCGCGTGCGCGGCGCGGCGGCGCGGCGACACGTGGCTCCTCGACGGCCTCAAGCCCCTGGTGCTCGACGCCCACACCGCGGACCTCGCCTACGTGGTGGCCTGCGACCCCGACGGCCTCGCCGTCTTCGCCCTCGACCAGCCCCGCGGCGAGCTCGTCCCGTCGCTCGACGTCACGCGCAAGACGGCGCGGCTGGCGCTCGACGCCCGGCCCGCCCGGCGGGTGGGACCTCCAGGCGACCAGCGTGCCGTGCTGGCCCGCGTCGTCGACGACATCGGCATCGCCCTGTGCGCCGAGAGCGTCGGTGCCTGCGATCGGGCTCTTACGATGGCCACGGAGTACGCGAAGGCCCGCGTGCAGTTCGACCGGCCCATCGCCACGTTCCAGGTGATCAAGCACAAGATCGTTGACATGCTCCACCAGCTCGAGCTGGCGCGGGTGGCGACGCATCACGCCGCCTGGGCCAGCCAGGTCGACGATCCAGAACGGGAGCGGGCGGCCGCCCTGGCCAAGGGCTTCGTGGCCGAGGCGGCCACGATGATCACGGCCGAGAACATCCAGGTGCACGGCGGCATGGGGTTCACGTGGGACCTCGACTGCCACCTGCTGTTCCGCCGGGTGAAGGCGAACGACGTGCTCTTCGGCCGTCAGGGGTGGCAGCGCCAGCGCCTGGCCGACCTCGTGATCGACGGCGACTGACTACCGCCCCGGCAGCTCCGCCTTCACGACCTTGCCTGTCGCGTTGCGGGGCAGCGCGTCCACGAAGGTGATGCGGCGCGGCACCTTGTAGTCGCTCAGGCGCTCGGCCGCGAACGACCGCAGCTCCTCGTCGGTGACCCCCGTTCCCGGGGCCAGGACGACCCACGCGCCGACATCCTCCCCGAGCACGTCGTGGGGGAGGCCGGCCACCGCCGCCTCCTGCACGGCCGGATGCTCGTAGAGCACCGCCTCGACGTCGGTCGCGTGGATGTTGTTCCCGCCTCGGATGATCACGTCCTTCTGGCGGCCGACGATGTAGAGGAAGCCGTCCTCGTCGAGGTAGGCAAGGTCACCCGAGTGCAGCCAGCCATCGCGCCACGTGGCGGCGGTGGCCTCGGCGTCGTTGAAGTACTCACGCTCGCGCCCGGGGTTCCGCACGATGAGCTCGCCGATCTCACGGGCCGGGAGGGTGTGGCCGGCGTCGTCGACGATGCGGAACTCGGTGGGCGGCATGGGGCGGCCGACCGATCCGATGCGCTTGGCCTGCTCCTCGGGCGGCATGAAGCAGAAGGCGGGGCCCGCCTCGGTCATGCCCCAGGCGTTCGAAACCATCGCCTTGGGCAGGCGCGCTTGCAGCCGCTGGAGGGTGGCGGGCGAGACGGGTGCGCTGCCGAGCGAGCACATGGTGATGCTGGAGAGGTCCGCCTCCTCGAAGCGGGAGCTGGCGATGAGCAGCTCGGCCATGGCCGGCACGAGGAAGGTGGCGGTGGGACGGCGCTGCTCCACCACGTCGAACCATCCCTCGACGTCGAAGCGGGGCATGTAGAGCAGCTGCAGCCCCAGCTTCATCGGGTTGTAGGTGGAGGCGATGCCGGCGAAGGTGAACATCGGCGACGCGTGCAGCCAGCCGGCTCCCGACCATCGGGGCACGCCGTTGGGGAGCATGGCCACGTTGCGGTGCCGCACCACGACCCCCTTGGGCCGCCCGGTGGTCCCCGACGTGTACATGACATCAGCGATGTCGTCGCCGTCGAGGGCCATCTGGATCTCGCTCGGGTCGGGTTCGAGGGCATCGGCCCAGGCCACGGCGCCCGCTCCCGCCTCGGGGCCGGTGGTGACGATCGTGCGGAGGGCGGGAAGGTCGCGGCGGGCGTCAACCAGCAGCGGCGTGGTCGACGACCCGCTGATGGCGACCACCGCGCCGGCGTGGCCCAGCACGTAGCCCAGCTCGCGCGCCACGAGGCGGGTGCTCGTGGGCACGGCCACGGCCCCCGCCTTGTGGGCCGCCGAGTAGCTCACGAGGAACACGAGCCCTTCCTCGGGCGGCACGTGCAGTGCCACCCGATCGCCTTTGGCGACCCCGTGCCCCACCAGCCACCGAGCCAGCCGGTTCGACTGCGCGTCCCACTCGGCGAAGGTCAGCTCAGTGCCCGTCGCCACGTCAGTGGCCGCCACCGCGTCGGGGTAGGCGGCGGCCATCAGGCGCAGCTGGTCGGTCAGCAGCTCAGCCACGAGCCCTGCCTCCCTCGGGATGGGCGGTCACGGGTCCCTCGGGAGGCCGAGGAGGCGTTCGCCGATGACGTTGCGCTGGATCTCGCTGGTGCCCCCGGCGATGGTGAGGCAGCGGTTGGCGAGGAAGCCGAAAGTCCATTGGGCGGCCGGACCTTCGGTGGTGGCACCGGCCGGCCCGAGGAGCACGAGGCCGAGCTCCTGGGTCCGCTGGTCGTGCTCCACGCCGAGGAGCTTGCGGACGCTGGCCTCGGGCCCTGGCTTGGCTCCTGACACCGACCGGGTCGTGGTGCGCAGCCCCAGCACCGCCACGGAATGGGCCTCGGCCACCAGCTCGCCGAGCTGGTCGAGCACTAGCCCGTCGGCCTCCAGGTCACCGGCGTCGACCCGATCGCGCACGAGTGCGATCAGCGCCTCGATGCCGCCACCGAAGGACGAGCCGCTGCCCATCGACACGCGCTCGTTGGCCAGCGTGGTGCGGGCGAGCGGCCAGCCGCCGTCGATCTCGCCGATCACGCAGTCGTCGGGCACGAACACGTCATCGAAGAACACCTCGTTGAACATGGCCAGGCCCGTCATCTCTCGCAACGGACGGATGTCGATGCCCGGCGTGCGCATGTCGACGATGAAGTAGGTGATGCCGAGGTGCTTGGGCGCGTTGGGGTTGGTGCGGGCGAGGCAGATCCCCCAGTCGGCTTCGGTGGCCATCGATGTCCACACCTTCTGGCCGTTGAGCAGCCAGCCGCCCTCGGTGCGGGCAGCGCTGGTCGTGAGGGCCGCCAGGTCTGAGCCGGCGTCGGGCTCGCTGAAGAGCTGGCACCACTCGATCGTCCCGAGCAACGTCGGACGCACCCAGCGCTCCTGCTGCTCGACGGTGCCATGAGCCGCGATGGTGGGGGCAGCCCAGGCTCCCACCTGCAGGTGCGGCACTCGCACCCGCGCGCGCCGAAGCTCCTGGTCGATCACGAGCTGCTCCACCGCTCCAGCGTCGCGGCCCCACGGAGGCGACCAGTGAGGCACGAAGTAGCCCGCCTCCACGAGGCGCTCCCGCTGCTCGGACTTCGGCAGCGCCCCCACGTGGTCGGCAAAGGCGCGCACCTCGTCGCGCAGCGCCTCCGCCTCCGGGGGCAGGGCAAGGGTCAGGTGCCGACGCGTGCCCGCCAGTGCGCGCGTGGCCACGGCCTGTCGCCACGGCGAGGGACCGCCGAGAAGCTGCCGCAGAGCCGTGGCTCGGCGCAGGTACAGATGTGCCTCGTGCTCCCAGGTGAACCCGATCCCACCGAGCACCTGGATGCAGTCCTTGGCGACCGTGGCGAAAGCCTCGGACGCCACGGCTCCGGCGATGAGAGCGGCCAGGGCCACCTCGGCTGGATCGGTGTCAGAAAGGCCGTCGAGCGCCAGCGCGGCGTCCCACGCGGTGCCACGGGCCTGCTCGACGGCCACCAGCATGTCTGCACAACGGTGCTTCACCGCCTGGAACTGGCCGATCGGACGACCGAACTGCCGGCGTACCGCCGCGTAGGCCGCGGCCGTGTCGAGGCACCATGCTCCTCCGCCGGCGCTCTCCGCGGCGGTCAGCGATGCCGCCAGATGCTCCACGCTCGAGCGATCGAGGTCGAGCAGGTCCTCGGCGGCGACCACGAGGCCATCGAGCCGGAGCTCGGCCAGCCTTCGGGTGGGGTCGAGCGAACCGAGGAAGCGCGGCTCGCAATCGCCGGCCGCCACGACGCACCATCTCTCGGTGCCGCCGATGCCGACCGGCACCGCCACGATGCCCGCCAAGGCCCCGCAGAGCACCGGGCCAGTGGAGCCCGACACGATCCACGAACCTGATGGCCCGGGCTCGGCCAAGAGGGCTGCCTCCAGCGCTACCGATCCCACCACGTGGCCGGCCGCGAGGTCGGCAACCATCTCCTTGGAGCCGCCGCCCGCGTGCACGACGGCGCTGGCCCACACGGTCGGTAGGAATGGACCCGGGGCCAGCACGCGGCCCATCTCCTCCAGCACCACGGCCAGCTCGGCGAACCCATGCCCCTCGCCACCCGCCGACTCGGGCAGGTGCAGGCCGAGCCAACCAAGAGCGGCGATCTCGTCCCAGAACGACGGTAGGGCCTCGCCCTCGGCATCGACGGCGGCCCGCACGACCTCCCGGCCGCATCGCGCCGCGGTGAAACGGCGGACCGTTTCGAGCAGTGCGCGGTGGTCGTCGCTGATGGCGATGCTCACGCGCGTCGCTCCCCCTCCGTCTGTCTAACGATCACGTCACGTTAGCGGTCGAGCCGATCTACCCTACGAGCGCATGCCGATCCACTACGAGCAGGTGGGCGGGCACGTGGCTCGCATCACGATCGACCGGCCCGAGGCCCGCAACGCGCTCGACCTCCACGGCTTCCGCGACCTCGCCAACGCCTGGCGGCGCTTCCGTGACGACCCAGACGACTGGCTGGCGGTGGTCACCGGTGTGCCCGGAGCGTTCATGTCCGGCGCCGACCTGAAGACCTACATCCCGCAGATCACCGCGCTGCAGCAGCAGATCTCCTCGGGGGAGGTGGACGAGATCGACGGCTGCCAGCTGCGCGATGGCACCGACGCGGTGCTGCGCAGCCTCAGGATCTACAAGCCGATCATCGCCGCGGTCGACGGGCCCTGCGTGGCCGGCGGCATGGAGATGCTCGGCGGCGTCGACATACGGCTCGCCACCGAGCGGGCCACCTTCGGCGTGATGGAGCCCAAGCGCGGGCTCTTCGCCGGGGGCGGCACCACGGTGCGGCTTCCGCGCCAGCTCGCCTACCCGGCCGCCATGGAGTTCCTGCTCACCGCTGAGGCCCTCCCGGCGTCGCGCGCGCTGGAGCTGGGGCTGCTCAACGAGATCGTGGCGCCCGCCGACCTGGCCGAGCGAGCGTTGTGGTGGGCGGCCCGCATCACGGCCAACGCGCCCCTTGCCGTGCAGGCCACCAAGGAGAGCGTGCTGCGCGGGCTCGCCGTCGACCAGCGGGAGGCGTACAAGATCGAGAGCGAGCTGGCGACGAAGGTGTTCTCGAGCGAGGACGCCAAGGAGGGCCCGAAGGCCTTCGCCGACAAGCGCGACCCGGTCTGGAAGGGCCGTTGACGGTGATCGACCCGCGCACTCCGTGCCTGATCGGCGTGGCCCAGCGCACGGTGCGACCGCCGGATGGCCCCTGCCCCGAGCCGCTGGCGCTGTGGGCCGAGACCGCCCGAGCCGCCGCTGAGGACACCCGGACGGGCGCCTCGCAGCGCGTGCTCGACGCGGCCGGCAGCCTGCAGGTCGTCTACTGCATGAGCTGGCCCTACGACCGGCCCGTCGACCGGTTAGCCGAGCGGCTGGGCATCGACCCACCGCACCGCCACTACTCCGGCATCGGTGGCACCACGCCGCAGGTGCTCGTGGCCGACGCCGCCACCCGCATCCTCGAGGGCACCCTCGAGCTCGCAGTGATCACGGGAGCGGAGGCGCTCGACACGCGCCGCCGGGCCAAGAAGGCAAGCGAGCGGCTGCCGTGGAGCCATCGCGCCACCGAGGCGGCGCCGTTCCCGTTCGAGGCACCCTTCCACCCGGCCGAGGTGGCCCACCAGGTGTTCCAGGCGTGGCTCACCTTCCCGGTGTTCGACATCGCCCGCCGGGCCCGGCTCGGCGCCGCGCCGCGCGACTACGCCCGGGCCATCGGCGAGCTGCTGGCTCCCTTCAGCGAGGTGGCCGCCACCAACCCGCACGCGTGGTTCCCGCAGGCGGTCTCCGCCGAGGTGCTCTCGACGCCAACCGCGGAGAACCGCCTCGTGGGGTACCCCTACACCAAGCGGGCGGTGTCGATCCTCGACGTCGACATGGCCGCCACCGTCATCGTGGCCAGCCAGGCCAAGGCCGACGAGCTCGGCGTGCCGACCGATCGGCGGGTCTACCTGAGGGGGTGGTGCTACGCCACCGACCCGGTCTACGTAGCCGAGCACCCCGACCTGTCGGCCTCGCCCGCCATGGCCGCTGCCAGCGCTGAGGCCCTGCGCGGTGCCGGCGCCGACCTCGACGACGTCGCCCACATCGACCTCTACAGCTGCTTCGCCAGCTCGGTGCACCTGGCCTGCGAGGCGCTCGGCTTGTCCAGTGACGACCCGCGCGGGCTCACCGTCACCGGCGGGCTGCCCTTCGCCGGCGGGGCCGGCAGCAACTACATGCTCCACTCCATCGCCACCATGGTCGACGTGCTCCGCGCCGACGCCGGATCGCTCGGGATGGTCTCGGGCGTCGGCATGCACATGACCAAGCACGCCTACGGGCTCTACTCCACCTCCCCCCCGCCGGGCGGCCCTGCGGCGCCGCCCGACGAGGCGGCCGTCCAGGCCCGGCTCGACACCACCCCATCGATGGTCATCGCCGACGGCCACGACGGCCCCGCCGTGGTCGCCTCCTACACAGTGGCCCACGGGCGCGACGGGGAGCCGGAATGGGGCCTCGTGATCGCGGATGTGGCCGATGGTGTGCGGGCCTACGGGCGTGTCGAGGATGCCGCGCTCCTGGTCGACCTCGAGTCGAACGAATGGGTGGGGCAGGCGGTGGTGCTCGAGGGGACCGGCGATGGTGTCAACGTCGTGCACGCCTGAGCCAACACCTACGGTGACACGACCGACAGCGACATGAGCGAGGAGATGCCAGTGGCCGGGATGTGCGAGGGACGGGTGGCGATCGTGACGGGCGCGGGCCGGGGCATCGGACGGGAGCACGCCCTGATGCTGGCGGCGGAGGGCGCCGCCGTGGTGGTGAACGACCTCGGCGCCCAGCCCGACGGCCGCGGAGCCGATCCCGGGCCGGCCAACGAGGTGGTGGCTGAGATCGAGGCCATGGGCGGTCGGGCGATCGTGAACGGCGCCGACGTCACCAGCTTCGACGACGCCGGCGCCATGGTACAGCAGGCCATCGACGCCTTCGGGCGCCTCGACGTGCTCGTCAACAACGCGGGGATCCTGCGGGACCGGATGATCTTCTCGATGACTGAGGCCGAGTGGGACGACATCATCGCCGTGCATCTGAAGGGTCACTTCTGCCCCACCCGGCACGCGGCCACCTACTGGCGAGAGCAGTCGAAGGCGGGCCACGCGGTCGACGCCCGCATCATCAACACGGCGTCGCCGTCCGGGCTCTACGGCAACGCCGGCCAGACCAACTACGGCGCCGCCAAGGCCGGCATCGCCGGGTTCACCCTCGTGTGCGCCCTCGAGCTCGGGCGGCTCGGCGTCACCGCCAACTGCCTCGCCCCGACCGCCATGACCCGCCTGGTGGAGCCGCTCATGGGCGGGGCCGACAACATCAGCGACGAGGTGCGCGAGGCCATCTCGCCCCGGTGGGTGGCGACGGTGGCCACCTGGCTGGCCAGCCCGCTCAGCAAGGGCGTCACCGGGCGCGTGTTCGACGTGCGCGGCGAGACCATCGCCATCGCCGACGGCTGGCACCGCGGCCCCGACGGCACCAACGCCTCGGGCGACGCCGCCGGTGCCGGCCAGGTGATCGAGGCGCTGCTCGCCAAGGCCCGGCCGAACGCCAACCTCGACGGGCGCGACGACGCCACCCGGTTCACGGTCGCGCCATCGTGAAGGTCGACGGCGCCAACGTCGTGGTCACGGGCGCCTCCTCGGGCATCGGAGCGGCGCTGGCGCCGATGCTCGCCTCGCGAGGCGCCACGGTCGGCATCGTGGCCCGCCGGGCCGACCGCCTGGCCCAGGTGCTCGAGCGCTGCCAGGCCCACTCCCCGGCCTCTCGCATGTGGGTGGCCGATCTGGGCGACACCGACGGCGCCGAGGCCCTCGCGCTCCAGGCGTGGGACGAGATGGGCGGGGTCGATGTGCTGGTGAACAACGCCGCCATCCCGAAGCGCCGCAAGGTCGACGCCCTCACCGTCGATGAGGTCCGCCGGGTGATGGCGGTGAACTTCGAGTCACCCATGCGGATGACACTGGCTCTCCTGCCCCGGATGCTCGAGCGCGACCGCGGCGTGATCGTGAACGTGTCGAGCCTCGGGGGTCGCATCGGCATCCCCGGCGAGGCGGCCTACTGCGCCTCGAAGTTCGCGCTGGCGGGATGGAGCGAGTCGATGGCCCTCGACCTATGGCACACCGGGGTCGGCGTGCGCCTCATCCTTCCTGGGGCCATCGCCACAGAGATCTGGGAAGTGCCCGACAACGATGCGCCCCTCTACCAGGGCCCGTTCGAGCCGGCCGAGGACGTCGCCGAAGGCATCATCGCCGCCATCGAGGGCGACCGCTTCGAGCACTACCTGCCCGACATGAAGGCCATCGTGGAGATGAAGACGTCGGCGATCGACGACTTCCTGGCCGCCACCATCGACTTCGCCGACGGGCAGCCCTGAGCCCTAACCGGCGCGCGGCGTGATCAGCTCGAGGACGTTGTCGCGCATGATGGCCCGGGTCTCGACGTCATCGAAGGTGGGGATGTCCTTGGTGAACCACATGGGCTCAGGAAGGCCCTCGGCGTGCGGGAAGTCGGAGCCGAAGAGCAACCGGTCGATGCCGAGCACGTCCTTGAGCATCGGCATGTCGTCCTCGTAGAACGGGGCCACCCACACCTGGCGCTTGAACTGCTCCACCGGGTGCTCCTTGAAGGAGAACGGCATCTTGCCGTAGCCGTCCTGCAGGTTGCGCAGGAGGTCGGGCACCCACATCGCGCCGTTCTCGATCGAGGCCACCCGCAGGTTGGGGAACCGCTCGAGGACCCCGTGGCAGATGAGCGCCGCGAACGTGTCGGAGATGCCGCGGTCCTGGAAGGCCACCATGGGGAAGGCCATGTGGCGGAACCCCTCGAAGTCGCCGCCCCCGCCTCCCCCGGTGCCCCAGAACCGGCCGTACTGCCCGACTCCGCTCAGACCCGCATGGAGGGCGAGCGGCACGCCGGCCTCGTCGAGCTGCGCCCACACCGGATCGAACTTGGGGTGCCCAGGGGAGACGTAGCCCTCGCCGTCTGGCACCGGACCGGGGATCATGACGACGATGCGCGCACCCGCCTCCAGGACGCGGCGCACCTCGGCGGCCGCCAGCGTGGCGTCGGCCAGCGTGATCATGGGTGCGGCATAGAGCCGCCCGTCGCCGCGATCGAAGCCCCAGTCGTCGTCGAGCCACTCGTTGAACGCGCGGAAGGCGGCGTGCAGCGCCGGCACGTCTCGCTTGAGCGCCTCCTGCATGCCCACGCCGAGGGTGGGGAACAGCAGCGCACCCTCCAAGCCCTGCTCGTCGAGGAGGGCGACGCGCGCGGTGCGGTCGCGGTAGCCGGGGTGCTCGGCGAGCGGGTCGAGCTCGCCGAACATCGTCTTGAGGTCGAGCCCCTTCGCGTTGCGACCCCGGAAGTAGTCCTCCAAGCTCCCTGGCCGCGCGATCGGGTCGAAGGTGGGGTTGGGGATGAACTTGTTGATCTTGCCGCCTACGAGCAGCCGCTTCTTGCCGCCCACCTCGGCCCACTGCATGCACCGCTTGGCCATGGCCGGGTCGATGTGGCGGGTGAA
>DAIQBC010000020.1:0-298 GCA_036781345.1 Acidimicrobiales bacterium
CCGCCCGCTCCGCCTCCGCCTCCGCCTCGCGCGCCGCCTCCGCGACGCGCTCCGCCTCGGCCGCCCACGCCGCTTCGGTCGCGGCCGCCCGCTCGGCGGCCTCCGCGACGCGCTCGGCCTCGGCCGCCCAGGCCGCTTCGGCCTCTGCGGCCCGCGTCTCTTCCGCCGCCGGGTCGGACTCCGGCTGCAGCACGGTGACGACGACCCCCTGCGTCTCGGGAATCGGTGCCACCGGCGGCTCAGGCTCGTCCTGCACCCAGGCTGTCGCGTCCTCCGACGATGGCTCTATGTCCGGCGG
>DAIQBC010000020.1:308-14812 GCA_036781345.1 Acidimicrobiales bacterium
CGCCACCGCCCCCGGCGCTGTGGGGGGGGTTCACCTACGGTCACCGACTGGGACCCTTCGTGGTGCTGGGGCGCCGGGGGGGAGGCGGCTGGTGGCTCGGTGGCGGCCGGCTCCACGACCCAGGCGGGGACATCGTCGAGGCTGGCTGGCCCGGCGCGCTCGTCGTCGTCGAGCTCGTAGATCGGCAGGTCCTCCTCCTGGGCCGCCTCGACCTCCCGCTCAAGCTGCTCCAGCGAGGGCTCCGGCTCGTCCTCGACACGACGGGCGGCGGCATCGGCGGCGACCCGAGCATCGGACAGAGACGCACCCAGCTCGTCGGTGGACTCGTCGATGAGCCCGCGCACGACGTCGTACGCCTGGAGGAGCCGCTCGCGACCCGCGTTGAGCTTCTCCACCTGGCGGCGAGCCTTCTTCCGGCGGGCGGCCAGGTCCTGCAGGATCCGCTCCCGCACCGCCTGCGCCTCGGCCACCATCTCGCGGCCCTGCGTGCGGGCAGCCTCGACCAGCTCCGCCGCCTCCTCGCGGCTGCGGTCGAGATCACGCTGGGCCTGCTCGTGCAGAGCCTGGATCTCGGCGGCGGCCTCATCCCGAACCCAGTTCGCCGCCTCGTGAGCCTCGGCGCGGCGCCGGTCCAGCTCCGTGCGCGCCTCGTCGAGCAGGGACTCGCGCTCCGCCTCCGCCTCCGCCACCCTCCGATCGGCACCTCGCATCGCCTCAGCTCGGGCTTCTGCGGCGTCCAGCGTTGCGTCGGCCACGACGCGCTCCGCCGCCAGCTCGGCCTTGGCCCGGATCTCGCTCGCCGCCTCCCGAGCAGACGTGAGGATGCGGGTCGTCTCCTCCCCCAACCGCTCGAGGAGCATGGCCTCGTCGGGTGTGCCTGCCCGCTCGGCGGCCGCCTCGGCGTGCTGTACTCGCTCTCGGAGCGCGGCGGCCTCCCGCTCGAGTCGTTGCACCAACGACGAGACCTCATGCAGGAACGCGCGCACCTCTTGCTGGTCGTAGCCGCGCCGCCCTACCTCGAAGGTGCGGCGCGCGACCTCGTCGCTGTCGAGAGCATCGGTCATGGCGGCTCGATGCTAGGACCGACCTCTCCCGGCGACGCGGACGCACTCATCGAATCGGGGTCGCGGCCCGCAGCGACCTGGCGTTCCCGCCGATGGAGTCCAGCGCCGACAGCGCCTCCTCCAGACTCCCGACGGCGATCACCCGGACATCGTGCCCGACCGCCTCCCGCACCTCGGCGAGCTCATCGAGTGGAACGAGGAAGGTGTCATACCCGGCGTCCCGAACGGCGATGGCCTTCTGGGCACCACCACCCACGGGCCCCACGGTGCCGTCGAGCGCCATGGTGCCGGTGACCGCCACCTTGTGGCCCCCTGTCAGCTCGCCCGAGGTGAGCACGTCGAGCACGGCAAGGGTGAAGGCGAGACCAGCGGACGGCCCACCAACCGTTCCGGAATCGATGGTGACATCGATCGGGAAGTCGTAGTCGACGATGCGGTCCTCGAGCTCCGCGATGCCGATGATCGCTCGCTCGACGTCGTCTGGAGCTTCGATGGTGGTGACCTCCACCTTGATCTGGTGGTTGCTGCCCGCCGGGCGCTCGAGCGTGAGGCTGTGGGTCGCACCCGGACCACCGGGTTGGAGGAGGTCGCCGAGCTCGTCGGGCGCATCCACCGCGGTGCCGTCCACCGCCACGATCACGTCGTCGAGCTCGAGCGCGGCGGCGGCCGGCGATCTCTCCACGACCTGTCGCACCACCACACCGCTGGTGCGGATGCTCACCTTCTCGCCGAGGTACCGGAGCGCCACCGCAATGGCGGTGAGCTTCGAGGTGTCCATCAGCTGCGCGTTGTACCGCCGATTCTCGTCCTCTGATCGACCGCCGAGGACCCGATCCTTGGGCAACACATCGACGTCGTCATCGAGCCAGCCAGCGAGAGCCTCGAGCAGGGTCGTCGAGCCCACGGTGACGGTCGTGAACCCGATGGACCCCGTCGGCGGGTAGCTCGGCACCCCCCCGACCTTGAGCTGTTCCTTGACCGGCCGGACGGAACCGGGTCGCAGCGCTTCGTAGGGCACCGGTAGGACAGCCGCCCCGATCACCGAGGAGGTGAGCAGGACGACGGCCACGATGAGCGCCCACCGTCGACGCCGCAGACCGCGCGCCTCCACCGCCGAGGTCGCCTCGGACACGGTGGGAGCCGGCGGTAGCATCCGGGACAGCGTGGCCAGCAAACGGCTGCCGCTCAAGTCGCGTGGTCGGAGGACGAGGTGGAGATGGCGGAGGTCGTCGAACATGACCACCGACCCTGGTGGCTGCGGTTGCGCTCGGCCTTCCTGCTGACTCTGCTCCTGGGGGGTCTCGGCGTGGTCACCGCCGTGCTCTTCGGCGTGGTGGCGGTCGCGACGATCGGGATCCTCAACCAGGCCCTCGGATGATGCTCGGCGGCCTACGCCCCCGCTCAGCGGCCGAAGAGCCCCTGTCGCCCGCTGGCAACGGCGGACTCAGCGTCCTCACCGGGGGGGCCGGGCACGGGGGTCACCCGGGGGACCCCATCAGGAACATCCGCGAGCACGTCGGGGGCCTCCTGTCGCGCCGGCCCGTCGACCGGCCCAGTGGACCCGTCCGGGGGCTTGCCCAGGCTCGCCACCTCGTGGTGGGCGTCGGAGCGGCCGCGATCCGGCGTGCCCAGCTCCACCTTGTAGTAGGGCCGGAACGCGAAGCTGATCTCCTCCATCCGGTAGATCCGGATCTGGTCGATCCCGTCCTTGTTGCGCAGCCGCTCCACGAAGAGCGCAGCCTCGTCGATGGCGCCCGCCTGCTCATAGCGCGACACGCCATCCGACATGCGGTAGATGACCATGAACGGCATTGCAGGGCTCCCCTGTTCGGGAATCAGCGGGTTGGCACGGGATCGCGCCGCCACCCCGGTCATCGGCCCTCGTCGGGCTATCCTTTAGTCCCCGGACGGGCCGGCCAAGCCGATGGCGCCTGACCCGGCCGCCCGCCGGCGCACCGTCGCCAGAGCGGGACACGAGGGAGACGTCGCCACCGCTCGGCAGGCGCTCACGGACACCGACCCAGGGGTTCGCGCCACCGCACTGGGCGCACTGGATCGGCTCGGGGCTCTCGACACCCACGACCTCGACGCGGCCCTCGCCGACGCCGAGATGGTCGTGCGACGACGCGCCTGCGAGGCGACCGCACGGCGCCCCGGTGACGGACCGCCATCACTGCTCGCCGCGCTGCGAGATGACGACGCCACCGTGGTGGAGGTGGCCGCGTGGGCAAGCGGCGAGCGACAGCCCCCCGAGACAGGCGCCCTGGCGGCCCTCGTCGCGCTGGCGGGCGGCCACACGGATGCCCTGGTGCGCGAGGCGGCCGTCGCGGCGTTGGGCGCGATCGGCGACCAGGCCGGGCTGCGTACGATCCTTGCCGCCCTCGAGGACAAGGCGACCGTGCGGCGCCGCGCCGTGATCGCGCTGGCACCCTTTGAGGGGCCCGAGGTGGAGGCGGCGCTGGCGCGGAGTCGGGAGGACCGCGACTGGCAGGTTCGTCAGGCCGCCGAGGACCTCAGCACCTGATCAGCGGTTGCTCCCCATGAACATGACCTTGAGCGAGTCGTAGGCCTCGATGCACCGCCCAGCACCAAGCACCACGCACTCGAGCGGGGCATCGACGAGGTGCACAGGCACCCCTGTCTCGTTGGCGAGGCGTTGGTCGAGGCCTGCGAGCATCCCACCCCCGCCCACCAGCTTCACGCCGTTGAGGATGAGGTCCTGGGCCAGCTCGGGTGGGCTCATGCCGAGGCAGGCCACCACCGAGTCACAGATGACGGACACGGGCTCCTCGATGGCCAGCCGAACCTCCTCAGGCGACAGGATGATCGTCTTCGGGAGGCCGCTCATCAGGTCGCGGCCGCGCACCTCGGCGTTCACCTCGTCGCGCACCGGCGACGCCGAGCCGATGGCGACCTTGATCTCCTCCGCCGTGCGCTCGCCGACCGCTATGCCGTACTCGCGGCGGATGAACGCGGTGATCGCGGCGTCGATGTCGAAGCTGCCCACCCGCACCGCCTTCACGGCCACCACCCCGCCCAGGGAGATCAACGCTGTCTCCGAGGTGCCACCCCCGACGTCCACCACCATGTTGGCCACTGGCTCGTGGATGGGCAGGGCGGCGCCGATGGCGGCCGCCATCGGCTGCTCTATGAGCTGCGCGTCGGCCGCCCCCGCTCGTCTCGCCGCTTCAGTGACGGCCCGGCGCTCCACCTCCGTGATGGCCGAGGGCACGCAGATCACCACCCGGGGACGGTTGAAGCGGTTGACCCCCACCCGGTGCAGGAGGAGACGGATCATGCGCTGGGTGATGTCGAAGTCGGTGATCGCTCCCTGACGGAGGGGGCGCACCGCCACGATGTACCCGGGGGTTCGGCCGATCATCTGCCACGCTTCGTGACCCATGGCCAGCCCCTCTTGGGTGCGCTCGTTGAGGGCGATCACCGAGGGCTCGTTGAGCACGATCCCGCGACCGCGCTCGTAGACGAGGGTGTTGGCCGTGCCGAGATCGATGGCGAGATCGCGAGCCACCGGTCAGCGACCGTCACGGCGATCGGGGCCCTCGCCCGGACGAGTGGGGCGCTTCACTCGTCGGAGCTGCGGATCGGGGCGGTCAGCCGGTGGTGCCAGTGCGTCCATCTCTCGCTTGAACGCCTCGAGGCCCGACTCGAGCGTGTTGGGCTCACGGTGCTGCAACCACAGCACCAGGCCGCCGATGCCGCTCACGACGACCACGATGAGGAGGAACCCGATCGCGTTCACGGGCCGGCCGCCTCGCTGAGCGGGTGGTGGTCCAGACCCCAGCTCTCCCCGCCGGCCCAAGCCTCCCGCTTCCAGATGGGAACCACGCGCTTGAGCTCGTCGATGGCAAACCGGGCCGCCTCGAAGGCCTCGACCCGGTGCGGCGCCGACACCGCCACCACCACCGCGGCGTCGCCCAAGTGGACCAGCCCGGTTCGGTGCAGGAGCGCCACCCGGCCCAGCGATGGCCACTGGGAGCGGGCGTCGGCGATCAGTGCCCACATTCGCGCGAGGGCGGGCTCCTGATAGGCCTCGTACTCGAGGTGGTGGACGGCGGGACGGCCCGGGGCGTGGTCGCGCGCGGTGCCGGTGAAGGTGACCGTGGCCCCGCAGTCTCGGCGCACCACCCACGCCGAGGCGCCGGCCACCGGAAGGGGCTCCCCGGTCAGCGCGACCCAGTCGTCGCCTCGCTCAGGCGCGGCAGCAGAGGCGCGGTCCATTGAGGCACCTTACGTTGCCCGCGGTCCCCGCGGCAGGGGTCGCCACTACCGTCTTGCCCCGTGGCGATGGACGACGATGCCGACGACGACGTCGCTGGACGCGTTCCCCCGCTTCCGCCCGACGACCGCCTCTGGCGGCATCCTTCGGAGGTGTCGTCCTGGGGTTCGGGCGGTCCGGTCACGATCCCGGCGGGGGGCAACGTCGGCACCACCGGTCGCGCCGCTGGATGGCCGATCGCGCTGATCGGGGCTGTCGCCGGTGCAGCCATCTGCGGTGGCCTCTTGGCCGTCACCGGCCACCTGTCCGCGGCTGATCCGCAGCTCGTGGTCGAGAAGGTGGCCGTGACCCCCGTCGTGTCCTCCCCCATGGTCCGGGGCGCATCGGGGGTCGATGCACTGGTGGAGGTGGTCGGCCCCGCAGTGGCGAGGTTCGTCGTCACCACCGATGCCGGCACCGCCAACGCCTCCGGCGTGGTGGTCCGAGACGATGGCCTCCTCTTCGCCAGCGCCCATGATGTCGCCGGCGCCACGACCATCGTGGTGCTGCTCGCCGACGGCCGGCGCTTCGAGGGCCACCTCGTCGGCGTCGACCTGTCCACGGACGTCGCCGTGGTCTCCATCGACGCCGACCACCTCACGGTCGCGGTGCTGGGCACTTCCGCCAACCTCGAGCCGGGCACCCCCACCATGGCCATGGGCGCCCCTGATGACGCGTCGGGCCGGCCCTCTGTCGCCACGGGGGTGGTGAGCGCCCTCGACCGGCGCCTTGACGCCGCCGGCGAGTCCATGCACGGCATGATCCAGACCGATGCTCCGATCGAGAGCGGCTGGTCGGGCGGCCCGCTGGTCGACGCCTCCGGTGCGGTCATCGGCATCACCACGGGCCTGGCCGGCGACGGATCCGCCTTCGGCTTCGCCACCCCGATCGACCTCGTTCGGCAGGTGGCGGAGGAGCTCACGGCCTCAGGCACGACGACCCACGCCTGGCTCGGGATCGAAGGCGTCGATCTCTCCCAGGAGCAGGAGCGAGAGATCGGGGTGACCGGCGGCGTCCTGGTGCGGGGCGTTGCCGGCGGAAGCCCGGCGGGGGAAGGCGGCCTGGCGCCCGGTGACGTGGTCACCGAGATCGGCGACCGGAAGGTGTCCTCCAGCTCAGCGCTGGTGGTGGCGATGCGAGGGCTCGAACCGGGTGAGGCCGTGACGGTGACCTACTGGCGGGACGGTGATCGCCGTCAGGCCACCGTCACCCTGGGCCGACGGTCCTGAGGGGTTGTTCGGGCGACGCTCGGGCTAGAGATCGATGCGGGCGAGCCAGAGCCCGGGCGCATCGATCTCTGGAGGCGTGGGCAGGTGCGCCTCGTCGATCCAGAGCCGGCGCAGGCCGTCGGTCCCGGCCCGCTCCAGGACACCGGACACGAAGGCACCGCCGCGGTCGTAGGTGGCCTGCGTGAGCTCCAGTCCGAACAGTCGCTCGACGAAGCGGTCTGCATCGGCGGCCTCGACCCGCCGACGGCGCAGGGCCTCGGTGAGCATCGGGTAGCTCGGGATCAGCTCGGCGCCCACGACGTCGACGACGTGGTCGACCACGCCTACCACCATGGCCACCAGTGCCTCGAGGTGGGGGCGGAGCGCTTCCTGCTCGGGCGATGTGATGGCGCCCAGGATCGCCTCGGGCGAGCCCATCACCTCCTGTAGGCGGGCCAGGGCGGCCGGCTCGGAGAGGTCGATCTGCCCGATCTGGTCCTCGAGGGCCGACGGGTCGTTGCGGAACCCAGAGACGTAGCGGGTGAGGAGGTCGTCCATGCGAGCCCGCACGTGCGGCACGGCGAACAGCGCGTGGGTGGCGACCTCGCGCACGCAGATCCACAGGCGCAGGTCCGCGGCGGCCAGGCTCCATTCCTCGGCGAAGGCGTCGAGGTTGGGCACCACGAGGAGGAGCTCGTCGGCGCTGGGGCCGGTGACCGGACGCGGGATGGGCAGGTCGTACTGGCCGAAGCTGCGCTCGGCCAGGTGACCCACCATCGAGCCAGCTGTCATGGCCAGCACCATCGGCTGGAACACCTGGAGCAGGCCGGAGAACATCCCCGCGAACGGATCGCCGGGCTCGGCGGGCTCCTCGGGCGCGGGCTCGCCCGCTCCGAGGGCCTCGGCGAGGCGCTCCACGAGCGGTCGGTAGGCCTCGAGGCTGTGCATCACCCAGCTGGTGCGGTTCACCGGCAGCACCGACACCGCTCGACCGCTCACCGAGGTGGACAGCCCGGTGACGTCGGCCACGCGCAGGTCGGCCACCCGGGCCAGCTGCTCGATGCCGATCCGCTCGACGGGGTCGACGTTGGCCTCGCTGGTGCCGCCCGTGGCCACACTGATGGCGAGCTGGCGGGCGCTGTCCCATGCCGACGCACCCTGCTGGCCCAGCATGCGAGCGATGTCCCCGAAGAACGGCATGCCCTCGAACGGATCGCCGAGTGGACCAGGATCGCTCATTGGTGCACCATCTGCGCATCCAGCCCGTCCGCGCCCGTCGAGGCGGGGGGGCACCCACGAGCACCCGCGGCGGAGCCGCTGGAGAGGGACACTGTGCTGATGGCTTGCTGGCTCCGCTCCCTCACAGGGGCATCGTAGGGCGATGGCGTCCGAACCGGACCTCGGGACCGACGTGGTCGTCGTCACCGGCGCTGCCTCGGCGCTGGGCCAACGGGTGTGCGCCCTGGCGGCGGCCGACCCCCGGGTGGCTCGCGTGGTGGCCCTCGATCGGCGACCGCTGCACCGGGTCCCCGCCGGCGTCGAGGTCCACCGGATCGACCTCGCCACGGAGGACCTCAAGCCGCTCCTCGAAGGCGCGTCAGCGGTGGTGCACCTTGCTCAGGCCACCGGTCCAGAGCCGTCGGAGGAGTCCACCACCATGGGTGACGGCGGGCTGGCGCGCCGGGTGCTCGACGCCGCCTCCTCAGTAGGTGCCTCCCATCTCGTCCTCCTCTCGAGCGCCACGGTCTACGGCGCCTGGGCCAACAACCCACTGCCGCTCACGGAAGAGGCACCGCTGCGCCCCAACCCTGGGGTGGCGCTGGCTTCGGAGAAGGCCGACCTGGAACGCGGCGCGGCGGAGTGGCGAGACGCCCATCCCAGTGCCACCGTCGCCGTTCTGCGCCCCACCGTCACCGTCTCCGCGGGAGCCAACGGCTGGTTGGCGAGGGCACTCGCCCGCCCGGCCGCGATCCCTGTCGCCGACGAGGCACCGCCGGCCCAGTTCCTCGACCTGGCCGACCTCGCCACCGCGATCGATCTCGCCCGACGGGCCCACGTCGACGGAACCCGCAACGTGGCGCCCGACGGCTGGATCAGCGGCGACACGGTCCGCGCGCTGTCGGGCGGGGCGCCCCGGCTGCGGCTGCCTGAGCGGCTCGCGGTGCGCTTGGCCCGCATGCGCTGGCGCTGGGGGCTCGCGCCGACCCCGCCGGCCCTGCTGCCCTTCACCGTCCACCCGTGGGTGGTGGCCAACGACCGCATGAAGGCCGACGGCTGGGAGCCTTCGGCCACCAACGAGGAGGCCTTCGTGGGCGCCCACAGGGCGGGTCCGTGGGCCGCGCTCAGCCCTCGCCGTCGCCAGGAGCTCGCTCTCGGCGTGGCGGGAGCGACCCTCGTCGGCATCGCTTGCGTTGCAGCCGCTCGCCTGCGGCGACCGCCGTCCAACTAGAGCGGCCGCCCGCCTCGGGGCCGCCCGTTCGAGTCGTTCGAGTCCGGGCGTCGGTCCACGGCGGTGATGTCGAGCCTGGTGGGGTCCACCGGGGCACCGACCTCCCGGGTGGTGGCCGCCGTGGCGGTGGAGTCCGGGGGGATGGCGGGACCGGCCGGGGGACGGTCGACGTGGGCGCGTTGCGCGGCCCGCTGACCGGCCACGTAGGAGAACAGGGCGAAGCCCGCCACACCGGCCACGATGAAGAACCCGCCCTGCAGCGGGATCGAGACGAGCACCGGGATCACCGCGCCGACCACCCATACGATCTGGAAGCGAAGCTCGAAGGTGGCGAACGACCGGCCACGGTTGGCATCGGGTGCATCCCGCTGCACCAGCGAGTCGAAGGCGAGGCGCGCGGTGGTGGAGACGACGGCTACGAGGGCGGCCAGCAGCATGCTGGCGCCCAGACCGCCCACCCAGGCCGCCGTGAGGCCGCCAGCCACCGCAACCGACAGCGTCATCATCAGCATGCGCTCCTCGGAGAACGAGCGGCGCAGAACGGGAGCCACGGTAGAGCCGAGCAACGCCCCCGCCCCGCTGAGCACGAGCACGGCGCCGATCTTCCACGTGGCGCCGTCTCGGAGCTCGAACAAGAGCAGGAAGGTCAGGAAGCCGACGATGCCCCGCACGAGCCCCATGGCGGAGGCTGCCAGGAGCACGCCGACCCCTCGCAGCTCCGCTGACTCCGCCGCCGACGCAGGAGCGGCGGCCACCTGGGTGGCGGGGATGCGCAAGCTGGCCAGCGTGGCGGCGGCGTAGGTGACGACGGCGACCACCAGCACCCCCTCTGACCCTGCGATGAGGAAGGCGAGACCAGCGGGGATGGCGGCCAGCGGGACGGCGAGGCCCGACAAGAGCTGGAGCTTGGAGTTGGCCTCCACCAGCTCGGCATCACTGCGCACCACGGTGGGCACCACCGCGCTGCGGGCCACGGTGTACGCCTTGCCCATTGCCAGCACGGCGAACGCCTCGGGGAAGAGGAGCAGGCCCTGCAGGGCGTTGATCATGATCAGGCAGACAAGGGCCCGACCGGCGGTGACGGCCACGATCATCCAGCGACGGCCGCCCACGGATCGATCGAGGGCCGGGCCGATGAACGGAGTCACGATGGCCAGCGGCGCCATCGTGAGCGCGAGGTAGAGGAACACCTTCCACCGTGCGTCGTTCGGGTCGAGATCGAAGAACAGCGAGTTGGCCAGCGCGATGGTGACCAGCGCGTCACCGGCCGCCACGAGCACGTGGGCCCGGGCCAGGCGGGCGAACGGCGAGAGGTGGAACGCGTCCGCACCGGCCCGACGCTTGGGTGAGCTGAGGGGCTGCCAGCCGGCCGGGGTGGACATCGGCGCCATCGTAGGGGGCCACGCGCCCGGCTCGGCCCGGACCGTCAGCTCCTCGGCACCTCGTACTTGTAGCCCAGGCCGCGGATCGTGACGATCCGGATGGGTGCCGACGGATCGGGCTCGACCTTGGCCCGAAGGCGCTTGACGTGAACGTCCAGGGTCTTGGTGTCCCCCACGTAGTCGCTTCCCCAGACTCGGTCGATCAAGGTGTCTCGCGGCAGCACTCGGCCCGCGTTGGCCAGCAGGATCTCGAGCAGCTCGAACTCCTTGAGAGGCAGCGACACCGGGTTGCCGCGGATCACCACCTCATGCCGATCCGGGTCGAGGGCGACATCACCAACCACCAACGCCTCACCGCTGACCACCTCCGGGACCGCCTCGGCCGCTCGACGCCGCAGGACTGCGCGCATGCGGGCCACCAGCTCTCGCAGGCGGTACGGCTTGGTGACGTAGTCGTCGGCGCCGACCTCCAGCCCCACGACCGTGTCGATCTCGCTGCCGCGCGCCGTGACCATGATGATCGGCACGGTGGAACGTCGCCGGAGCTCACGGCACACGTCGATCCCTGACACCTTGGGCAGCATGACGTCGAGGAGCACGAGGTCGGGTCGCACGGCATCGAAGATGTCGAGCGCCTCCGCCCCGTCACGCGCCACCTGCACGCGGAACCCCTCTCGCTTCAGACCCACGGTCAGCGCCTCCACGAAGGAGTCCTCGTCCTCCACGATCAGCACGGTGACATCGGGGCTGCTCATCGAGGTCAACCGGCCTCTGCGCTGACCGCGACCGGACCGCTGCCCAGCGGCAGGCGCAAGGTGAAGGTGGACCCGTGGCCTTCGTTCGACTCGACGCGAACATCCCCTGCGTGGTTCCCGGCCACGTGGCGAACGATGGCCAGACCGAGGCCTGTGCCTCCGGTCTCGCGACTGCGCGCCCGGTCGACCCGGTAGAAGCGCTCGAACACCCGCTCGAGGTCGCGCCGCGGGATCCCGATGCCGTGGTCCTCGACCTCGACGTCCACCCAGCGGCCGTCCGTGCGGGCCCGCACCCCGATGCTGGACCCGGCATCGGAGTACTTCACGGCGTTCTCCAGCAGGTTGTAGGTGGCTGACACCAGCTGGCGGCGATCGCCCGCCACAGTGAGCCGGACCGATGGCTCGTCCACCGCGATCGCAATCCCGTGCTGCTCCGCCGCAGGGCGCACCCGGTCGACGGCCTCCGCGATGAACAGGTGCACGGGCACGTCGTCGCGCCGGGCCTCTTCGTCGGCCTCGATCCGGGACAGCTCGAGCAGGTCGTCGATCGTGCGTCCGACCCGGATCGCCTCGGTGAGCATGCGCTCGGCCAGCCGGCTGGCCACTGCCGGGTCGTCCTCGGACACCAGCGTCTCGGCCAGCAGGCTGAGGGCCCCGACAGGCGTCTTCAGCTCGTGGCTGATGTTGGCGACGAAGTCCCGCCGCACGGCCTCGAGCCGCCGACGCTCGGTGACGTCGTCGATCACGACGAGCACGCCGAGTCGACCGGTGCCCTGCTCCAGGCGAATGGCGGTGATCACCAACGTGCGACGAGGTGGACCGAACAGGTCCACGGTCCGTGCCGGCAGGATGTCGTCCGCCCGGCCCGCAGCCTCCGCAGCGAGGTCGGTGATCGCCTCCTCAACGAGGGCCTCGCCGTGGCGGGCGGTCAGGTAGCCCGCGGCCACCTCGTTTCGGTGCGTGATCATGCCCTCGCCGTCGAACACGACCACGCCCTGGGGGATCGCCGCCAGCGCATTCGCCAGCCGGGCTTCGGCGATCGACCCCTGGCCTCCCCGCAGGACGCTGCGATCCACCACGCGCTCGATGACCGATGTGGCCTCGGCCAGGCCGGACCCGGTCGGCACGACGTCCTCAGAGAGGCGTCGCCCGGCCAGCACGAGGCGGCGGGCCAGGCGGTGCTGGGTGACGAGGAGCACGACGAGCGTGATGGCCAGCACCGCCACCAGCACGACGAGGACCGCTGTCATCCGGTGTCGCCGCCACCGCGGTCGTCAGCCGCGTTGGCCTTGGCGGCCAGTCGAGCCGCGCCGGCGTGCTCCGGCAGCCACCCGGTGACCATGTACTGCACCCGCTCACCGATGTTGACGGCGTGGTCGCCGATGCGCTCGTAGTAGCGGCCCACCAGGGCGAGCTGCACCGCGACCTGGACGTCCTGGACGTCGGCGTGGAGCTCAAGGATCGTCTGGATGTAGTCCTTGTGGAGCTGGTCGAGCCGGTCGTCCATGTCGTCCAGCGCGGCGGCGAGGTTGGCGTCGCCCTCGGCGTAGGCGTCCATGGCCAGGCCGTAGAGGCGCACAGCCTGCTCGGCCATCGCCCGCAGGAGGCTCCGGAGCGGCACGGGCACCTCGGAGCCATACAGGCGGCGCACGGCCTTGGCCACGTTGACCATCAGATCGCCAGAGCGCTCGATCTCGGAGGTGAGACGGATGGCGGTGACGACAGCACGCATGTCGCTCGCCATCGGCTGCTGCCGGGCGAGGATCGTGAAGCACCGCTCCTCGATGTCCATGGTCAGCACGTCGACCTCGTCGTCGCTCTCGATGAGGTCCGTGGCCGCATCGAGATCGAGCGCGATCAGAGCCTCGGTGCCGCGCATGATCGACTCGGTGACGCGCGCCGCCGCCCGGATGAGATCGCGCCGGACATCGTCGAGCTGCTGGTGGAAGGTCGATCGGCTGTCAGGCACGGTGGTCTCCTACCGGACCTCTGCCGCGAGGTGGGCCGGCTCGCCGGTGATCAGGTACCGCAATCGTGCCCCAATGATCGCGCTGTGGTCGGCGATGCGCTCGAGGGCGCGACCGGCCGCGAAGGCAGCGACCGCGATGCGCACCGCATCGGGGCCTTCGAGACGCTTGAGCTCGCTCATCAGTCGTTCGTAGTAGAGGTCGAGGCTGCGGTTCTGGGTGGCCAGCGCGGTGGCCAGATCGAGGTCCTGGGCCGACCACGCCCGCAGGGCGACGCGGTAGATCTCCACTGCCTCGTCGGCCACGGTGACGAGGATGTCGAAGAGCGCCTCGGAGCGCAGGAGCAGATCGTGCTTGGGAGAGAGCTTGACGACTCGGAGTGCGAGGTCGCCGATCCGCTCGAGCTCCGACACGATGCGCAGCACGGACACGATGAAGCGGAGGTCGGACGCGACGGGCGACTCCCGGCTCAGCAGCAGGTAGCAGCGCTCGGTGAGCGACACGTTCATGGCGTCGATCTCGTTGTCGGCCTCGATGGCCAGCTCCGCGAGGGGACTGCTGCCAGAGCGCAGGTTCTCTCGCATGCGCTCGAGGTTCTCGTCGACCCGCACGCCCATCAGCTCGACCTGGAGCCGCAGCTGGTCGAGCTCCTCCCGGAAGCCGTGGCGCAGCGGCTCGACAGGGTGGCTCGCGCTCATCCGAAGCGGCCGGTGACGTAGTTCTCCGTGCGCTCGTCGCTGGGGTTGGAGAACATCTTGTCGGTGCTGTCCACCTCGACGAGCAGGCCCGTGCGGGTGTCGCTCTCCGGGTTCACCTCGGTGGTGAAGAAGGCGGTGCGGTCGCTCACCCGCGCCGCCTGCTGCATGTTGTGGGTCACGATCACGATCGTGAACTTGTCCTTGATCTCCTGCATCAGGTCCTCGATGCGGGCGGTGGCGATCGGGTCGAGCGCCGAGCAGGGCTCGTCCATGAGGAGCACCTCAGGATCGGTGGCGATGGCCCGGGCGATGCAAAGCCGCTGCTGCTGCCCACCGGACAGCCCCATCCCGGAGGCCTTGAGCCGCGACTTGACCTCGTCCCAGAGCCCGGCCCCTCGGAGGGCCTTCTCCACGATGTCG
Source organism: Acidimicrobiales bacterium (assembly GCA_036781345.1). GTDB lineage: Bacteria > Actinomycetota > Acidimicrobiia > Acidimicrobiales > VFJN01 > VFJN01. Next base: position 14,528 of record DAIQBC010000020.1, read on the forward strand.
TCCATGTTGCCCTTGGCTCCGGCGATCTTGGGGCCGTAGGCGACGTTGTCGTAGATCGACTTCGGGAACGGGTTGGGCTTCTGGAACACCATGCCGATCCTGCGCCGCACCTCGACCGGGTTGACCTCGCGGTCGTACAGGTCGACGCCGTGGTAGCTGACCTTCCCCTCCACCCGGGCGATGTCGATCAGGTCGTTCATCCGGTTGAAGCAGCGCAGCACGGTGGTCTTCCCGCAACCCGACGGCCCGATGAAGGCGGTGATCTCGTGCTTGTGCACGTCGATG
>DAIQBC010000021.1:0-14675 GCA_036781345.1 Acidimicrobiales bacterium
TCCGCGATGCGAAGAAGGCCCGCGCCGAGCTGCTGGCCGAGGTCGGGCAGGGTCGTGGTGATGTGGCATCGGTCGTGCCTCGCATGATGATGAGGCTTCCGGCTGCGGAGGCGACGAGGACACCGATGTTGGCCTGATCCGTGGCCGCGGGGTCGTCGAAGGCGAGGCCCGCCACGAAGATCGACACGGTGAAGCCGATACCGCAGGCCGCCGCCAAGGTCTGGCTGCGCGCCGGGGGCCGCTCACCGAGACGACGCGGAGACTCGACCAAAGCGTCACCAGCCGCAACGTACGCCACCTGGCGTAGCCTGCGAAGAGGAGTGCCGGGAAGCCTGGTCGGCGAGTCCCTTCGACGACCCCGAGGAGCAATCCCCTATGGCCCCGACCAGTGGTGCCACCTGGTTGCGCAGCGACCGGTTCCTGGCTCGTTCTGTAGCCCGTCCGGTGAACCGGTTCCTCCACATCGAGGCGTCGGGGGGCCTGCTGTTGGCGGCCGCCGCGGTTGTCGCGTTGGTGTGGGCGAACTCACCATGGTCCGCCTCCTACCGGGATCTGTGGGCGACGCAGCTCACGCTCGACCTCGGCGGTCACGTCATCACGGAGGATCTGCGCCATTGGATCAACGACGGGTTGATGGCTGTGTTCTTCTTCGTGATCGGGCTCGAGATCAAGGAGGAGCTGACGAACGGCCAGCTCACCAAGCCCCGTGACGCTGCCATCCCCGCGGCGGGCGCGCTGGGGGGCATGGTGGTCCCAGCCCTGCTGTACCTGGCGTTCAACATCGGCGGGGAAGGCGCAGGAGGCTGGGGCATCCCGATGGCCACCGATGTCGCCTTCGCCCTCGGTGTCTTGGCGTTGCTTGGCAGCCGGGTTCCGGCGGAGCTGAAGGTGCTGCTCCTCGGGCTGGCGATCGTCGACGATGTGGGCGCCATCATCGTGATCGCGGTCTTCTACTCCGACGGGCTGCAAGGACAGTGGCTCGTTGTGGCGGCTGCTGGGCTGCTGCTGGTCGTAGTGCTGCGACGTGTGCGGGTCCGTTACCTGCCGGTCTACGTCGTCCTCGGCGCCGGGATCTGGCTCGCCACGTTCGAGTCCGGCGTCCACGCCACCATCGCGGGCGTCGCTCTCGGGCTGCTCGCCCCGGCCCGCGCCTTTCTCCCGGAAGTCGACGCCGATCGCATCGCGGATGAGCTCTCCGCCGACCAAGCCGTCACCGCAGCGGAGGTGCGGGACATCTCGTTCCGGGTCCGCGAGTCCGTGCCGGTCACCGAGCGGCTGCAGGACCTGCTGCATCCGTGGACCAGCTACCTGATCGTGCCGGTGTTCGCACTAGCGAATGCCGGTGTGGCCATCTCGGCTGACTCTCTCGGTGATGCCGCCTCGTCGCCGGTCACCCTCGGTGTCGTCGTCGGGCTGGTCGTCGGCAAGCTCGTCGGCGTCGCCGGGGCGATCGCCATCGCATCCCGTCTCGGAATCGGCCGCCTCCCAGCCGGTGTCACCACCCGCCACATCGTGGGCATGGCCGCCATCGCCGGGATCGGGTTCACCGTGTCCATCTTCGTTGCCGGCCTCGCCTTCGACGACCCTGTCCTGGCCGATCAGGCCACCATCGGCGTCCTCGCGGCGTCCCTGCTCGCCGCTGTGGTCGGGAGCGCGATCCTGCTTCGCGGCCCGGCCGGGGGACCTGCCGAGGAGCCTCGATCGGAGACAACGGCGATCGTCGATGAACCGTGACCAGCAGCGACGCCAACGCACGAGTCGCGGCTGGACATCCACGAGGCGCACTCGGGCTGCGACCATGACGGCTTCGTCGACAACCTCGTTCACAGTTGCACCTCCCTGACCCGGCCGGGGCGCGAGTCGACCGCGTACGCTGACGGGGTGATCGCCCCATCCGCTACTCGCCGGTCGAGGGAGCGGATCGGCGAGTGACGGGCCTCCGCGGATCGGGAGCACTCGAGCAGCTGAGGCGCTATCGGGCCGCGCTGGGCACCGCCAATCCTCCAGCGCTCGCCCTGGTCGTGGGCGCCGTTGCGTTGGCGGCGGGGATCAACCTGCTCGACTACCTCAGCGGGCCCTATCTGCTGGTGTCCTCGTTCTACCTGGTTCCTGTCGCCTTGGTGAGCTGGTACGGGGATCGCAGGCTCGGAATCGCGATGGGGGTGCTGTGTGCCGTCGGCGGGCTGCTGGCGACCGCCCTGCACCCGGAGGTGCTGACCCCGACCGTCTACGTCTTCAACCAGGGCCTGCGCTTGGCCATCTACGTGTTGCTGGCCGTCCTGATCTCGACGGTGCGTGACGCGATGCGCACCCTCGAGAGCCTGGCGTCGATCGACCCTCTGACCCGCCTTCGCAACCGCCGCGGCTTCTATGAGCGCGCGGAGCTCGAGCTGGCTCGCGCATTGAGAGCCGGCCATTCCATCGCCATCGTCAGCATCGATCTCGACAACCTGAAGCAGTGCAACGATGAAGAAGGCCACGCCGCCGGTGACGCCATGCTGACCGATCTCGCGGCGGCGGCCAGAGCGACGTTCCGGGTCACGGACCTGATCGGGCGACTCGGCGGGGATGAGTTCTGTGTCCTGCTTCCCGACACCGACGCTGCCCACGCGAACGAGGCGGTCGTCCGGTTGCGGCGTCGGCTCCAATCGGTCGCTGAAGGCGAGATCCGGTTCAGTGCCGGTGTCATCGGCGGGCCTGTGCACGCGGGCCTCGACGTGGGATCGGCCCTCGCCGCGGCCGACCACCTCATGATCGCAGCGAAGCGCAACGGGAAGAACCGTACCGAGACCGGCCGCGGTTTCGCCGAGCCGGATCCTGCGCGGTCGGCGGCAGAGGCCGGTCAGCCCTGACGACGACGGGGCCGTCCCTCACGCTCGCTCGGAGCCCCCAGACGTTGCCGCAGCTCGGCTGCGGCGGCCGACGGAACGGCCACCACGACGTCACCGGCGAGGATCTCGGTGTCGGGGGGCCGTACGAGGGGAGGTAGGAGTGCTGCATCGACCAGATGTTGACCGCCTCGGCCGCCGCGGTCGTGGTCCCGGCAGGACGCGACATCCGGTGGCGCCTGTCGTGGCGTCCCAGTTGACGGCCACCTCCCTTGAGCCGCCACCCGGTCCAGCAGAGACTCCAGCGACGGCTCCGGGAACTCGCGACTGAGGGATCTGCGAGAACACCGTCACAGCCGCAATTGGGCATGTCCGGCCCCGGGGACCCGATGTCATCCGGACGGATGGGCTGGTCCGTAGAAGCAAGGTCAGCTCACCTCACCAGGAGACACGAACCCATGCGCTTCCGCACGATCATCGCCGCCGCAGCTGCCTCGCTGGCCCTCGGCGCCACCACTTTCGTTGCCCCCGCCGGGGCCGGCACGCCGGCCCCGACCCTCGCCGACATCCTGCAGGCGCAGGGGGGCGGCACCGACCGGAACTGGTACGACTTCGACATCCTTGCCGCTGGCGTTGAGGCGGCCGGACTCACCGGCGCCCTCGACGATCCCAACGCCGATCTCACGGTGTTCATCCCGAATGACCGTGCGTTCCAGGCGCTGGTGGCCGACCTCTTCGGCTTCCGCTACTGGTTCGCCAGCGAGTCCACCATCCTCAGCAAGCTCGTCGCGCTCGAGACCGGCGCCCCCGGCACGCTGCAGACCGTCATCCTGTACCACGCCGTTCAGGGACAGATCCCCTCCAGCGTGGCCCTCAACGTGCCCCGGGGCACTCCCCTCACGACGCTGCAGGGCGGCGAGATCAAGGTGTACCCGATCAGGTGGTTCGGCACTGCGGTGCTCGTCGATAAGGACCGGAACGACATCGATCCCTTCCTGATCAAGAGCAAGCTGGACATCCAGGCCAGCAACGGCATCGCCCACGGCATCAGCTTCGTGCTGCGGCCGTCCGACCTCTGATGTGACCCAGGGATGAGGGAGCCCCGGCCCGGGTGGCCGGGGCTCCCGCGCGAATCGGCCACGGGCGGCCAACGGCTCCTTGTACGCGAAGACGGGCCCCCGTCGACAGAGAAGCAGGGACCCGCCTTACCGGTCGTACATCGGATCCTTCCGGTCCCGGCTGTAGCGATCCTGCCTCTCTGTGGCCGGCACCTTCACCTCGTCCCACGACGACGGCTGCTGAGGGGTGGCAGTGAACTCGTAGTGCGCGCCACCCGCTGACAGGCCGACGAAGGTGGCCGACGTGGAGGCGTACGGGCGCCCGTCCACCTCTCTGCGCACCAGCAGGGCACGCGGATCGCCGGGGTCGAGGCCGTCGCCGCTGAGGAGGTGGATCCACGCCGAGCGGGTCGCGGCGAGGTCCTCGTCTGGTGGGGACAGGGCGGCCAGGAGAGGGGCGAAGTGGGGCACCAGGGGATCGGCGTCGGTGTCGAGGCCGGCGTTGACGACGACATGGGTGCCCGGCGCCAGCAGGTGGTGGACGAGATCATCGCCGTCCCAGGTCCACACCTCGACCGCGTCCAGCGTGGCCCGCAGCAGGTGGAAGCGGTCATGCGTGGTGAGATCGTCGGGCAGGGTGCCGTCGGCCAGGATGCGCAAGGCCAGGTCACCTCGGGTCGGCCGGGTGCCGTGCTCCAGCAGAGGAAGACGGAACCCGTTCAGGAGGGCGGCCAACGCCGGGCGGTTCGGGTCGACGGCCAGCCAGGTGCCCCCCGCCGTGTGATCCCGGCCCCCGACGAGGTGGGCCCGGTCATCCGGCCAGTGGCATGCCGGCGGGTCCCACGCTCGGTCGGTGAACTCGTCGCGGACGGCCCCGACCAGCACGGGCCACGGCGCACCAGGGGAGAACCGCAAGAGCACGGTGCACACGGGCCAGTCCTCAGATATCGCCCAGCCAGGCCGGAGCCCGGTCGAGCAGGTGGTGGCTCACCTCGGCGCAGCGGTCGAGGATGTCGCACAGCTGCTCCTGGCCCCCGAACACCCGGGCCAGCGACACCTCGACATGGGCAACGATGGTGAGGCTCCGCTCCGAGGGGTCGGTGGCAGAGGGGTACGAGTCGATCGCCGACACCTCGAGGGGGAGCTCGGCCTGCCCCACCCCGGCCAGCTCGGTGGCCAGCACCAGCAGGTCGGGCCCAGCCGGCAGCGGCGGGAGCGACCAGGTGAACAGCAACGGGAAGTAGAAGCTGTCCGGCGGCTCCTCGTCCTCGGGGAGCGAGACCACAAGGTCTTCGAAGGACAACAGGGTGCGGGGGTCGACCTCGAGCGACAGGTGCAGGTCGAGCGGGCCGCCGCACGCCTCTTCGGGGTGGAGGTCGACCTCCCATGCCTGGCGCAGCGAGTAGGTCTCGACGAAGTGCCGCTCGTCGTGCACGTGGAACCCGTGGTCCACGGCGTGGTCCTTGAGATCGGCGACGAACCCGGCGATGTCGATGGCGGCCACGTGGTCCAGCCTGCCACGGCCGCGGGGCGCCGCCTACTCCCGGATGCCGCCCCTAGATTGCTCCGCGATGGACGACGCCGCTCTCCTCGACGTGCTGCACGACGCCGCCACCGCGGTCCGTGCGGCGCTCGACCGCCTGAGCGACTGGGGCTCCGCCGGCACCCATCCGGGCCAGTACCTGAGCGATCTGGCGGCCGACGAGGTGGCGTTGGCAGTTCTTGACGGCGCTGGCCTCGGGGCCATGAGCGAGGAATCAGGCCTCCATCACGGGGATCGTGACCTGATCGTGGTGCTCGACCCCGTGGACGGCAGCACCAATGCCAGTCGGGGCCTGCCGTGGTACGCCACCAGTCTCTGCGCGGTGGACGGTGACGGTGCGCGTGCAGCGCTGGTCGTCGACCAGGCGTCAGGTCTGCGCTTCGAGGCCACGCGGGGAGGTGGGGCCCGTGTGGACGGCGTGCCGCTCGTGCCCAGCCGCTGCCGTGACCTGGGGGACGCCATCGTGGGCCTGTCGGGCTACCCGCCGATGTGGTTCGGGTGGAAGCAGTTCCGAGCCTTCGGCGCGGTGGCCCTGGATCTGTGCGCAGTGGCTGGCGGGCGGCTCGACGCCTACGTGGACTGCAGCCCCAGCGCGCACGGGCCCTGGGACTACCTCGGCGGGATGCTCGTCTGCCAGGAGGCAGGAGCGCTCGTCGCCGAGGCGTGGGATCGGGACCTGGTGACGACCGACCACACGGCCCGACGCACGCCGATCGCGGCTGCCACCCCCCCGCTCCTCACCCAGGTGGTGGCGGCCCGTCGCCTCTTCGTCGAGGACGCGGCCTGGTCCTCGGAGCGCGGCCTAGCCTGAACCGGTGATCGGTCGTGCACACCGGTTCAGCCTCCGCTTGTTCCGCCGGCTCCCCGTGAGCGCACGTCGTCGCGTGGTGCGCACGATCGCACCCGGATACACCGTGGGCGCGATCTGTGTGATCGAGCGGGCCGACGGGGCTCTGCTGCTGGCGCGGCTCTCCTACCGCAACAGCTGGGGACTGCCAGGTGGGTTGCTCAAGCGCGGGGAGACCCCCGCCGATGCCGCGCGGCGGGAGGTGCGCGAAGAGACCTCGATCGACGTCGTGCTCGTCGGCGATCCCGCCGTCGTCGTCGACTCGGTGGGCCGCCGGGTCGACGTCGTGTTCAAGGCTCGTCCGGCGGCGGGGGTCGATCCTGACGCCGCTCGGGTCGGGTCCCCCGAGATCGTCGAGCTGGCGTGGTTCGCCGCCGATGATCTCCCGGACCTGCAGTTCGAGGCCAGCGGCGCTCTGATCGCACTGGCGAGGCGGACCGTCACACCTTCAGTGGACTAGCTCCCGAGGGAGGACACCAGGCGACGGTGTTGGGCCGAGCACGGGTGGCGGAGCTTGGTGAGGGCCTTGGCCTCGATCTGCCGAATGCGCTCGCGCGTCACGTTGAAGAGTCGACCGACCTCGTCGAGCGTGAGGGGGTGCTGGCCTTCGAGCCCGAAGCGCAGCGAGAGGATCTCCCGCTCGCGCTGGTTGAGGTAGGCAAGGAGATGCTGGAGGTCGTCGCGGGCCAGCGAGCGGGAAGCCATCTCGAAGGGGGAATCGGCGCTGTCATCGGCCACGAGGTCGCCAAGCTCCGCATCGTCCTCGCCGATGGACACCGACAGCGAAACGAGGTCGGGTCCGGCGTGCAGCGCGAGCAGCACGCGCTCTTCGGTCATCCCGGTCTCCTCCGCCAGCTCGGCCGCAGTGGGCTCGCGGCCGAGCGTCTTCAGCATCGTGGCGGACGCCTTGGACAGGACCGCCATCGTGTCGACGAGGTGGGACGGCAGCCGGATGGTTCGCGCCTTGTCGGCGATCCCGCGTCCGATGGACTGGCGGATCCACCAGGTGGCGTAGGTGGAGAACTTGAAGCCCTTGCGGTGGTCGAACTTCTCCACGGCCCGCATCAGCCCGAGGTTTCCCTCCTGGATGAGGTCGAGGAGCGTGAGCCCAGTGCCCTGGTACCGCTTCGCGATGGACACGACCAGCCGCAGGTTCGACTGGATGAATGTACGGCGCGCTGCCTCGGCGGCTTCGATCTGTGCGTTCAATGTGGCCTTGCGCGCCCGGGTGGGGGTGGTGGACGAGATCTCGATCTCGGCCAGGCGGCCCACCTCGATGCTCTGCGCCAGCTCCACCTCCTGCTCGGCCGTGAGCAGGGCGTAGGACCCGATCTCGCTCAGGTAGCGGCGGGTCAGATCGACCGTGCTTTCGCTCTCGTGGGAACGGTTGCGCCCGGGCACCGGATCCTCCGTCAGCGGCTCCCCAACTTGAGGGCTCGATCGGTGATCGACGGTAGTGGCCGACTACTGAAGCCCTGGGGATGGTGGGGCGCTCGCGCGCGGCCTGCGGCCCGGCTCAAGGAGCGATCGCGGCAGGCCGATACGAGTGCCAGGAGGGACCGCCAGCCACGACGCGAGGGATGTCGGGGTCTGATGCGGCGGCACCCAGACGTGACAGAGCAGCCTGCCCCCACCACCCCAGCCAGCAGCCTCCACCGGCGCCTCACGGTGGCCTTCGCCAACGCCCCGGACCGCGCTCGGTTGGTCGAGGTCATCAGCACCGAGCGCGGGTCACGCATCGTGCACGCCGACGAGCTGTTGCCACTGGTCGACGGCCTGGCCCGCGAGCGGGCGGCCAGTCGGACCGCGCTCCGAGCCTGTCTCGACACCGTGGCGGCCCGCACCATGCACGACTGCGAGATGACTCGGCAGGAGCTCGAGCAACTGACGGCTCGCCGTCGGACCCTCATCGAGGGGGCCGAGTGGGCCACCCAGCTCCAGGTCGGCCTGGCCGAACAGCTGGCCAAGGTGGAGTCCGCTCGCGACGCCCTCGACGAGCGGCGCACCGAGCAGCGGGCCGCTCAGCAGGACCTGGACAAGGTGCTCGAGCAGCGCAAGGCGGCCGCCGCCGCCATCGAGGACGCCGACCGGCAGCTGGCCGAGATGGAAGACCTCGGCATGGATGAAGGTGGCCTGCGGCGAGAGCTCGAGGCGGCCGGCCAGGCGGTCCAGGCCGCCCAGAAGGTCCACGCTGACGCTGTCGCCAAGCTCGAGGAGCTGCAGCTCGAACGGTCAGCCCTCGCCCCCGACCCCGTCGGGCCCGACGGCATCGATCCGGCCGCCGTCGAGGCGGTGCGCGCCGCGCTCGACGCGCTCGTCGCGGGCATGCGAGCGGACGCGGTCGATCCGCGTGCGGTGTCGCTGGCTTCCTCCTGGGAGGACCTCGAGGCCGACATGGCACTGATGGGCGGACCGCTCGTCGATGCAGCACTTGACGAGCTGGAGGACGCCCGTCGCACAGTCGACGTGTTGAGCGCCAGGTTGGCGGAGATCGACGCTGCCAAGGCCGCCGCCGCGATCACGCCTGATCAGCGGGCCCTGCTCGACGCCGCCCACGCTGCCGTGCAGGACGCCACCGAGCAGATCGAGCGCCGGGGAAGCTCGGGTGCTCGCAAGAGGCTCGGTCTAGCTCAGGAGGCGGAGCGTGCCCTCCTCGACGAGCATGGCTTCGGGAGCTACCTGGAGGTGGTGCTCACCGGCGGCCGCGCCGGCACCGCCGACCCCTCTCGCGCGCTCATCGAGCGCGAGCTCTTCGACGCCACGCGAGCTCGCGATGCGCTCGTGCGCCAAGCGAAGCCCAGTCCCGAGCTGGAGCAACTCCGCACGGAGCGGTCCCGCCTCCTCGGGCTCGCCACTGACCTGTTGAGCGTCGATCCGGGTCAACGTGTCCTCCCCTTGCTGCGGGCGCACAAGCCGGTGGGCACCGGACTCCAGATCGAGCTGGGCCGCGCGTTGGCCGCGGTGCGCGTGCGCCCGGTCGGCGTATCGCTCGACCAAGCCGCCCGCGCCTTCCTCGAGAGCTACCCGGACCCCCAGTCCCAGGACCCCGCTGTGCGAGCCCGAGCCGCTCGATCTGCCGCGCTCGCCGAGGAGCTCGAGGCCGGCCAGGTCGAGGTCGATCGTTCGGAAGAGGCGCTGCAGATGGCGGAGCGGTCCGTGCAGACCTTGGAGAACGAGCTGTCGGAACGGTCCGAGGCCGACGTCCAGCGCATGGAGCGCTACACCGGCGCCCAGGAGCTCCGTGCCCAGATCACGTCGGTGGCCGGCACCCTGCGTCGGGCCGAGGCGGAAGCCCGTGGGCTGGCTGAGCGGGCCGACCAGCTGGTGGCGGCCGCGGAGGCGACGTTCGATCAGAGCACGGCCGAGATCAGCGCGCTGGTCGAGCGTGGCCGGCGGCTGGCCGCGGAGCTCCCGAGCGACCAACGCCCGGATGGCGATCCTCTCCGAAACCTGCCCGTGCTCGTTGAGGGGCTCCGTCGCCATGCCGAGGTGGTCGCCGCCGACATCGATCGGTGCGAAGCGGCCGCGGCCGCGGCGGCCACGCAGATGGACGAGGCCATGGCCGCCCGGCGGGTGGCCGGCGTTGGCATCGGGCCGATGCCGGAGGACTTCGTCGAGGCCCTCGAGAAGCTCTTCGAGGCAGCGCCCGGTGTCAGTCTGTTCGTCCTCGACGAGCCCTTCGGGACTCCCGAGGATCAGGCGCGCGTCGCCGTGCTCGAGACAGTCCGCCGCGCCACCGGCTCCCGTCAGATCGTGCTGCTCACCGAGGATCCCGAGGTGCTCGGTTGGGCGATCGATCTCCCTCCCGATGAGGCCGCGGCTGACCCCGCCGACGCCCTGCTCGCTCGCTTGGTCGGCATCGACGACGAAGACCCCTTCAACTCTGCCGATGATTCGGTCGAGAACATCGCGACGATGCCTGACCCCAATTTCGAACCTGCGCCGACCGCCCGCCGTTGGGCCGGTCAGCGCTGAGCACAGGAGATACGCCGTGTTCCGTACGACCCACATCAGGACCAAGCTCGCGGTGGCCCTCGCGGTCCCGATGGCGGCGCTCGTCGTCGTGGCCGGGTTCGAGGTGCTCGACGCCAAGACACAGGTCGACCAGGCCAAGTCCCAAGCAGACCTGGCGGGCGCCTCCATCGGCCCCGGCAGCGTTGTGGTCCACCTCCAGGAGGAGCGGAACCGCACGTACGTCGACCTCGCGGGTATCACGGCCAACACGGCGGCCACGACGAGCGCCGAGGCCCGTGGCCTGAGCGACCAGGCCGCCACCGAGTTCCGCCAGGAGACAAGCAGGCGGGGCGGCGTGGTGCGCACGGCCTTCGAACCGGCCTGGACGGCCCTCGCGGGTCTCGGACAGCTCCGGGCCGACGTCGACTCCCATGTCAGTCTGAAGGACGGCAGCCACGATCCCTTCGCCGATGATGTCTTCCAGCGCTACACGGAGATCATCGGCACCTTCTTCGACGGCACGTCCCAGGTCGCTCTCGCCGTCGACGACGCCTCCCTCCGCAACGGCGTCGCCATCGTCGACGCGTCGACACGGGAGAGCGAGGTCCGCACCCAGATCGTTCGCAGCGTCGTGCAGGCCACGGCCAGCGGGCAGCTCGACGCACCCCTCGTGCGGCAGCAGGTGGCAGCTCTGTACGACCGCAGCCAGCAGATCGACGAGGCCATTCGCACCTATGCCGCTGGCCCGTACGCGGGAGTGGGCGACGCCACGTTCGCCGAGCCCGGCGTCCAGGCCTTCAACCTGCAGATCGAGACCTACCTCAACGGCGGGCAGGCGAAGATCGCCCCGCTGCTGACGGCCCTGACCTCCGATGAGACCACTGGGTACTCAGGCCTGCGCACGAAGGCCGCCGGCATCTTGGCGGTCCAGGCCACCCAGATGCAGGACGATGCTGTGGCGCGGCAGATGCTCTTCGCCGGCATCGCGCTGGCGGGCTTGCTGCTCACCGTGCTCATCACCTGGCTCTCGAGCCGGTCGATCACCCGTCCGCTCCGCTCCCTCAAGGCGCAGGCCGAGGAGATGGCCGGCACGCGGTTGCCCGCCGCTGTCCGCCAGATCCTCGACACCGCGCCCGGCGAGGATGTGGTGATCCCCGATGTCCAGCCGATCACGGTGAAGACCAAGGATGAGGTGGCCGAGGTGGCGGCCGCGCTGAGCGAGGTGCAGTCCAGCGCCGTCCAGCTCGCCGTCGAGCAGGCGGTCCTGCGGCGCAACATCTCCGACTCCTACATCAACCTCGGTCGTCGCAACCAGAACCTGCTCAGCCGCCAGCTCGACTTCATCACCGACCTCGAGCGCAACGAGACGGACCCCGATGCCCTCGAGGGCCTCTTCCGCCTCGATCATCTGGCGACCCGCATGCGTCGCAACGCCGAGTCGTTGCTGGTGCTGGCGGGCATCGAGCCGCCCCGGCAGTGGGCTGCTCCGGTGAAGGCCGGCGATGTCGTGCGGGCCGCCCTTTCGGAGGTTGAGGACTACAAGCGGGTGGTGGTGGCCCACCTGGAGCCCGCGTCGGTCACCGGCGCCGTGGCGGCCGAGATCGCCCACGTGCTGGCCGAGCTCGTCGAGAACGCTCTGTCCTTCTCCCCGCCGGCCACCTCGGTCGAGGTGAACGGCCGGCTCACGACGTCGGGCTACGCCATCACGATCACCGACACCGGCTTCGGCATGCCGCCGGAGGACCTGGTGCGCGCCAACCGGCGCCTCGCGGGCAAGGAGAGCTTCACCGTCGCTCCCTCCAGGTACCTCGGGCACTACGTGGCCGGGCATCTCTCCAGCCGCCTCGGCATCGCCGTCGAGCTCCAGGCTGGGGCCCAAGGCGGCGTCGTGGCCCAGGTCACCGTGCCGCTCCGGCTGGTGGTCGACGACGAGTTCGATCGCACCCTGGCCAAGGCGCGGGAGCAGGAGCCCACCGGGGCACCCATCACGGCGGGCCCGACCGTGTCTGCGGTCTCCGGCGAGACGACTCCGAGCGGCCTCCCCCGGCGCGGGGAGCGGGCCCGACCAGCCGCAGTGGAGCCCGAGCCCGACACGTCGCCCGCCTCCACCCCGGAGCCGGAGCCGGAGCCCGACACGGCGCCCGCGTCCACGCCGGCGCCGGCGCCGGAGCCCGACACGTCGCCCGCCTCCACCCCGGAGCCGGAGCCGGCGATCGCGTTCACACTCGCGCCGCCCAGAGAAGCGCAGCCGCTCTCGAGTGGCATCGCCAGCCTGCCGGTGTCCCAGGGGCCGTCGCTCTTCACGATCACCGCTGACCACGCCCGCCACCGCAACGGCAACGGGGTCGCCGACGGAGTCACCACCGGGGTCGCCGACGGAGTCACCACCGAGAGCGCCAACGGCACCGGCGTCGCTACGGTCGTCCCCACAGGGCTCGTCCGGCGGGTTCCAGGGGCGCAGCGGCCCGATGCTCCCGTGACCACCCGCACGCAGGCTCCGGTACCAGACGAGCCCGACCACTCGAGCCCCGAGGACGTCTACTCGTTCCTCTCCAGCTTCCAGTCCGGTGTCGCCCGGGGACGGGCTGACGCGTCCGACGAGGCCGCTGCACAGTCCCGGGAGGATGGACGATGAATCACCAGACCCTGAGCGAAGAGGCCCGCAGCTTCAGCTGGCTGCTCAACGGGTTCGTAGAACGGACAACCGGTGTCACCGACGCCGTCGCAGTGTCGTCCGACGGGCTGCTGATGGCCATGTCGAGCAGCCTCAGCCGGGCCGGCGCCGAGCAGCTGGCCGCCATCATCTCGGGGCTGGTCAGCCTGGGCAACGGGGCCTCGTCGTGCTTCGGCTTCGACGGCCTCGAGCAGGTGATCGTGACCATGCGTCGTGGCTTCCTGTTCGTGTCGTCGATCTCCGACGGGAGCTGCCTCGGTGTGGTCGCCTCGCGGGCCTGCGACATCGGCCTGGTCGGCTACCAGACCACCCTGCTGGTCGAGCGCGCCGGCACCGTCCTCACGCCGGACCTCGTCGCCGAGCTCAAGCAGGAGATGCTGGCGTCATGAGCGAGCAGGCCCAGGTGCACGCCGGACATGACTTCGTGCGTCCCTTCATCATGACCGGTGGCCGCACCCGGGCCGATCGGCGCAACCTCCGTGTGGAGACGATGCTGCAGGCATCGGTCTCCGGTGTCCCCGACGACCTGGCCTCCGAGCTCCCCTCCGAGCAGGAGGAGCTCCTGCGGGTGTGTGAGGAGCCGCTTTCGGTGGCCGAGGTGGCGGTTCGGCTTCAGATCGTCGTCGGTGTCGTGACGGTGATCGCGGGCGACCTGATCGCCGCGGGGTTGCTCGATGTGCATCACACCGATCCGGTCGAGATCGAGCTGGACATGCTCACCAAGATGATCCAGCGCGTGCGCGCGATCTGATCGATCGGCTTCAGGAGGAACACCGTGCACGTCACCGAACCCCAGCGAACCAGGACCAGGATCGTCCCCGTGAAGTTCGTCGTCGCCGGCGGCTTCGGCGTCGGCAAGACCACCTTCGTGGGCGCCATCTCCGAGATCGAGCCGTTGCGCACCGAGGCCGCCATGACCTCCGTGTCCGCGGGCGTGGACGACGTCACCCACGTCGGCCAGAAGACGACCACCACCGTCGCCATGGACTTCGGGCGCATCACTGTCGACGAGACCCTCGTGATGTACCTGTTCGGCACTCCCGGACAGGATCGCTTCGGCTTCATGTGGGATGACATCTGCATCGGCGCACTGGGTGCCGTCGTGCTCGTGGACACCCGCCGCCTCGACCAGTGCTTCCCGGCCATCGACTACTTCGAGGCCAAGAGGATCCCCTTCGTCGTGGGCGTCAACGCCTTCGACGGGGCGCCCCGCTACGACTTCCAAGAGGTGCAGGATGCTCTCGGCGTGGGCGGGAAGGTGCCCGTCGTGGGCTGCGACGCGCGGGAGAAGGAGAGCGTGAAGCAGACGCTGATCGTGCTTCTCGAGAGCCTCGTCGCGCAGGCCCAAGCCCAGGAGGGCGTCGCGTAGGTCAGCTCCGCGAGCCCGAGCGCTCGGGGGAGGCTCTCGGGGCGGCGGGGCTCCGTCATTCGACGGTGCGCAGCGTGCTGGGAATGTCCATGCGGCGCAGGCGCCGGATGGTCAGCAGGGGAGCGGCGGCCACCGCCACCACGCCGAGTGCCGCGGCCGCCAGGACGGTGCCGGGGGACACGATCACGTCGAGGCTCATGTCGGGCATGGTCGAGGCGATGATGCTCCTCGCCACCCAGTGCACGACCCCCAACCCGACACCGACGCCGACTGCCGTGCCGATCAGACCGTGAACGAGGCCCTCGACGGTCTCGAGAGCCATCACCCGTCGCAGCGGGAGCCCGAACGCGAACAGCGTGGCGCGCTCCCGGGCCCGCTCGTCGGCGTTGATGCTGGTGGCGT
>DAIQBC010000022.1:0-14483 GCA_036781345.1 Acidimicrobiales bacterium
GACAAGGTCTGCTACGTGCACGTCACGCTGGCGCCGCTCATCGTGGCCGAGCAGAAGACCAAGCCCACCCAGCACTCGGTCACCGAGCTGCGCGGGCGTGGCATCCAGCCCGACGTGATCGTGGTGCGGAGCGAGCAGCCGCTGGCCGGCGGCCTGAAGCGGAAGATCTCGAACCTCTGCGACGTGCCGATCGAAGCGGTGGTGAACGCCGTCGACGCCCGCAACCTCTACGAGATCCCGCTCGTGCTCCACGAGGAGGGCCTCGACGAGGCGGTCTGCGAGATCCTTCGCCTCGAGGCCGGCGACCCTGACCTCAGCGAGTGGGAAGTGCTCGTGGACCGCATCGAGTCGGTCGACCGATCCGTCCGGATCGGCATCATCGGCAAGTACGTCAGCCTCCAGGACGCCTACCTCTCGGTGGCCGAGGCCCTCAAGCACGGCGGCTTCCACCACGGCTGCCGCGTCGAGATCGACTGGATCCAGGCCGAGGACGTCGAGGGCTTGCTGGCGGAGGGGCGCCTGCGCGAGCTCGACGGCATCGTGATCCCGGGCGGCTTCGGCGAACGAGGCACGGAAGGCAAGATCATGGCGGCCGGCTACGCCAGGGAGCACGACATCCCGTGCCTCGGACTGTGCCTCGGACTGCAGATGATGACCATCGAGTTCGCCCGCAACGTGCTGGGGCTGGCCGGCGCCAACTCCAGCGAGCTCGACCCCACCACACCTCACCCGGTGATCGATCTCATGGAGACGCAGCGAGCGGTTACCGACCTGGGCGGCACGATGCGCCTGGGCGCCTACGTGGCCCAGCTGGCCGAGGGCTCCCAGGTGGCCACGGCCTACGGTACGACGGTCGTCTCCGAGCGCCACCGCCACCGCTACGAGTTCAACCCTCGCTACCGCGCTCGCTTCGACGAGAGCGAGCTCTGGTGCTCGGGCACCTCGCCTGATGGCCGTCTGGTGGAGTTCATCGAGCTGCGAACCCACCCCTTCTGGGTTGGCACGCAGGCCCATCCAGAGCTGAAGAGCCGGCCCAACCGACCGGCCCCGCTCTTCCGGGAGATGATCGGTGCGGCCTTGGCCCGGGCCGAAGGCCGCTCGCCGCACCTGTTCGACCTCGATGCAGATCCTCCCCGTTCCTCGATCAGCGCCTAGTGGCATCCGACGCGGGCTTCACGAAGCTCGGCGAGGAGGAGGTGGCCCGGGGCTTCCACTTCACCGTGGCTCGTGCGCTGTTCCGCACCCGGTCGGGGGACGAGTTCACGCGTGACGTCGTGCACCACCCTGGGGCGGTGGCCGTGGTCCCCCTCCACGCCGACGGCACGGTGTCGCTCGTCCGACAGTTCCGCGCCGCGCTGGATGCTGACCTGCTGGAGCTGCCGGCCGGCCTGCGGGACGTGGCGGGAGAGGCCCCTGAGCAGACCGCGCGCCGGGAGCTCGTCGAAGAGGTCGGCCTGGAGGCGGGTCTGCTCGAGCACCTGGTGACGTTCCACAACTCCCCGGGGTTCTGCGATGAGGACGTCGTGGTCTTCCTGGCCACCGGTCTGCGTGTGGTGCCCCACGACCGCCAAGGGGTGGAGGAGGAGGCCCTGACCGTCGAGCGGATGCCCGTCGGCGAGGCGTTGACCATGGTCGATGACGGCCGGATCACCGATGCCAAGACGATCATCGGTCTGGCGCTGGTGGCTCGCCGAGGGTCGTGACCGTCGATCCGATCGTCGGGGGAGCCTCCAGCGACGACGACCCGCCCTTGCCGATCGAGGCGGAAGACCTCCTGATGTGGCTGACCGCGGAGCGGGGTCGGGCCACGAGCACGATCAGCGCGTACCGGCGCGACCTGCGCACCTACATGGCCTGGCTGCGATCGAATGGTCGCCGCCTCGAGACCGTGGTGGAGGCGGATCTCGTCGAGTACGTCGGTGCGCTACGAGCCCGCGGCCTGGCCCCGGCGTCCGTGGCCCGGGCGCTCGTGCCCGTGCGGTCACTCCATCGGTTCCTCGCTGACGAGGGGCGGAGCGTCACCGATCCGGGCGCCCACGTCGAGCGGCCCAGGGTGCCCCGCGGCCTCCCCAAGGCACTGAGCGAAGAGGAGGTTGGTCGGCTGCTGGACGCGCCGGTCGGCGAGGGCCCGACGGTGCTTCGCGATCGTGCCATGCTCGAGGTGCTCTACGGCACGGGCGTTCGGGTGTCGGAGCTGGTGGGCCTCTCCCTCGGGGATGTCGATCTGGACGCCGCCCTCATCCGGGCCTTCGGCAAGGGGAGCAAGGAGCGGATCGTGCCGGTGGGTGCACCGGCGGTGCGCGCGCTGGCGGCTTGGTTCGGGCCTGGCGGCCGACCCGACCTGATCCCGCCGCGCTGGCGGCGGCGTGGTGATGCGGAGGCCGTGTTCCTGAACGCGCGCGGTGGTCGGTTGAGCCGCCAGGGGGCGTGGGACGTGCTGCGCCGCTACGCGCGCCGTGTGGGCCTCGAGGGCCGGGTCAGTCCGCACGTGCTGCGGCACTCCTGCGCCACGCACATGCTCGACCACGGCGCCGACATCCGTGCCGTGCAGGAGCTGTTGGGCCATTCGTCGATCAGCACGACCCAGGTGTACACGCTGGTGTCGACAGAGCGTCTGTGGGACGTCTACCGCCGGGCGCACCCGCGTGCCGGAGGAGGGCAGTAGCCTCTGGAGATGGCCGACCCGTCTCTGCTCTCCACCGCTCGGAGCACCCTGACCGACGAGCGC
Source organism: Acidimicrobiales bacterium (assembly GCA_036781345.1). Lineage (GTDB taxonomy): Bacteria > Actinomycetota > Acidimicrobiia > Acidimicrobiales > VFJN01 > VFJN01. The sequence goes on from DAIQBC010000022.1 coordinate 2,729, forward strand.
GCCCGTCTGGAGGCCCAGATCGCCTCCTTGGAGCCCGGCCACGGTGCCGCCAGCCCCGAGTTCGACGACAACTTCGCCGATTCCGGGCAGGTGGCGGCGGAGCAGGGCGAGAACAAGGTCCTCGCCTCGCAGCTCCGCTCCGAGCTCGACGAAGTGGAGCTGGCCCTGGCCAAGCTCGACTCTGATGCCTACGGGACGTGCGAGACCTGTGGGAAGGCCATCCCGCCGGCTCGCCTCGAGGCCAAGCCCGCGGCGCGGTTCTGCATCGAGCACGCCTAGGTCCAGCTCGGTGGCCGGAACTGCTCACCTTGTCCGGCGGTTCTTCGGCTCCTTGCGGCCAGGAGGCCCGTCGGCCAGCCAGGAGGCATGGGCTCGGGACCGCCTCCTGCCGTCCGAGGCGGCGCTGTGGGACTCGATGTCGGCTCCCGATCGGCGCCATTCGGTGGGCGTGGCCCGACGCGTGGAACGGGCCCTCGGACAAGAGGCCACCCGTCCGGTGCTGGCGGCAGCCCTCCTGCACGACGTCGGCAAGATCGAGGCCCGGCTTGGCACCTACGGTCGGGTGGTCGCCACCCTCTCTGCCAAGGTCGCCGGGCCCGACATGGCAACCACCTGGCGTCGTCAGAGGGGGTTCGCCCGTCGGGTGGGTCTGTACCTGCACCACGACCGGCTGGGGGGCGACCTCTTGGAGATGGCCGGGAGTGATCCGCTCACGGTGGCCTGGGCCCGCGAGCACCATCAGCCCGAGGCCACCTGGACGGTGCCCGCGGCGCTGGCCGGGGCCCTCAGGGCCGCCGACGACGACTGATGCCTGCGCCGCCGTACCAGGCGGCCGCGATCAGCAGCCAGGCGCCGTTGATCGCGACGGCGCCCCCGTTGCCGAGCAATGCGTGGCCGGCCACGATCGCGGCCACGGCACCCTGGTGTGCGACGAACCATCGCCACCGTCGCTCGCGCACCACGGGGACCCAGCGGGCGATCACGAGCACGGCGACGGGGTACCCGAGGACGAAGAGGGCTGTGCTCAGCGCAAGCCCATCGCGCGCTGCGCCCGGCCGAAGGTGGCACTGGCCGTGACACTCGCCCGATCGGCACCCTTGGCCAGCAGCTCACCGAGGGATGGCGCATCGGCGCGCAGCTCTGCGTAGCGCCGCTGCACTGGTCTGAGCACCTCGATGACCGCCGCAGCCGCGTCGGTCTTGAGTGGGCCGTACTGGCTGTAGCGCCCGGCCAGGGTCGCCGGGTCTCCGTCGGTGGCGGCGGCGAGGATGGTCAACAGGTTGGAGACGCCGGGCTTGGCCTGGGGGTCGAAGCGGACCTCGCCGTCGTTGTCGGTGACGGCGCGCTTGAACTTGCGCTCGATGACGTCGGGCGCATCCGCCATCAGGACCGTGCCCTGCGGGGAGTCCACCGACTTGGACATCTTCCGGACGGGGTCCTGCAGGTCCATCACGCGGGCCCCGACGCGGGGGATGTCGGGCGTCGGCACCGTGAAGGTGGCGCCGTAGCGGCTGTTGAAGCGTTCGGCAACGTCGCGCGTGAGCTCGAGGTGCTGGCGCTGGTCGTCGCCCACCGGGACACGGTCGGTGTCGTAGAGGAGGATGTCGGCCGCCATGAGTGACGGATAGGTGAACAGGCCCGCCGACACGAACTGCTGGCGATCGGACTTCTCCTTGAACTGGGTCATGCGGCTGAGCTCACCGAAGCTGGTGGTGCACTCGAGCAGCCAGGCCAGCTGGCTGTGCTCGGCCACGTGGCTCTGCACGAACAGCGTGCTCTGGTCGGGGTCGATGCCGCAGGCCAGGTAGAGCGCGGCGGTGTCGAGCGTGCGCTGCCGCAAGGTCGCCGGATCCTGCGGCACCGTGATGGCGTGCAGGTCGACGATGCAGAACACCGAGGTCGTGGCCGCCTGGTCGGCGACGAACCGGCGCAGGGCACCGAGGTAGGTACCGAGGGTGAGCTCCCCGGAGGGTTGGATGCCGGAGAAGACGCGAGGCACAGCACGGGAGCGTAGGCGGGTCGGGGGGTCGAACCCGGCACTGCTTCCACGAACCACACGGATGTGATTAGCATGGAGCCGATGCCCTACGAGGTGACCACGCCGGTGTTCGAAGGACCCTTCGACCTGCTGCTGCACCTCATCTTGCGCGAGCAGGTCGAGCTCTACGACATCTCCCTCACCAAGATCGTCGACGCCTACCTGCGGGAGCTGGAGGCGATGGAGCACTTCAGCCTCGACGTCGCCACCGAGTTCCTGTTGATCGCGGCCACGCTGATCGAGCTCAAGACCAGACGCCTCCTCCCGGGCGACGACGATCTCGACCTGGACGACGAGCTGGCGCTGTGGTCCGAGCGCGACCTGTTGCTCACCAAGCTTGTCGAGTGCAAGACCTTCAAGGATGCCGCCGTCGCCCTGCAGCACCTGGCCAACGAGGCGGGACGCTCGTATCCGAGGGTGGCCGGACCGGATGATCGCTTCAGCGACCTCACCCCCGACCTGCTCGCGGGCGTCACGCCCGACGACCTCCGCACTGCCCTGTTGCGGGCCATCACTCCCAAGACCCATGTCCGGATCGATCTCGACCACGTGGCCCCGATCAGGGTGTCGGTCATCGACGCCGTCGCCGAGCTCCTCGAGGAGCTCCCGCTGGTCGGCTCGATCTCCTTCCGCGCCCTCACCGGTGATCTCGTCGAGCGGCTCGACGTCGTCGTGCGGTTCCTGGCCGTCCTGGAGCTGTTCAAGCAGGGGTTCATCGACATCGATCAGCCGCGCACCTTCGGAGACATCCAGATCGTGTGGCTCGGCCGCGACCGCTCCGAGCTCGAGGAGCTCACGGCGGTCGACGCCTACGATGGCTGACCTCATGCCGGAGATCTCCCACGAGACGCGCCGGGCCATCGAGGCTGTCCTCATGGTGGCCGAGATGCCTGTCGACCCGCAGCTCCTTGCCCAGCTGCTCGAGATGCCCGTCGCCAGGGTCGGCGACCTCTGTCGGGAGCTGGCCGCGGAGTACGAGGCCTCCGAGCGCGGCTTCACCCTCGTGCAGGTGGCCGGCGGCTGGCGCTACCAGAGCCACGCCGACCTGGCGCCCTACGTCGAACGATTCGTGTTGGAGGGTCAGTCGGCCCGCCTGTCCGGAGCGGCGCTGGAGACCCTCGCCATCGTGGCCTACAAGCAGCCCGTGTCACGCGCCCAGGTCGCGGCCATCCGCGGGGTCAACGTCGACGGCGTGATGCGCACGCTGCACCAGCGCGGCTTCATCGCGGAGGTGGGGAAGGACCCGGGCCCTGGCCAAGCCGTGCTGTTCGGAACCACTCCGCTGTTCCTCGAGCGCCTGGGGATCAACGCCCTCGACCAGCTGCCAGCGCTGAGCGACTTCGTGCCGGGCGCCGACATCGTGGAGCACCTGGAGGCCGGCCTGCGTCCTCCGCCCGGCCCCAGCCTGGGCGAGCGCCTCGACGAGATCGAGGTGGCCAACGCCGTGCGGGGTGAGGGCGGTGTCCCCGGCGAGATCGCCCTCGACACCATCGACCTCGACGACGAAGGCTGATCTCGTGCCCGATGAGGGCGACGGCATCCGCCTTCAGAAGGTGCTGGCGCAAGCCGGTCTCGGCAGCCGTCGCGTCTGCGAGGACCTGATCGAGCACCGGCGGGTGCGGGTGAACGGTGAGGTCGCGGCCCTCGGGCGCCGGGTCGACCCTGAGACCGATCTGATCGAGGTGGACGGTGCCCAGATCGGGGTGAAGGCAGGGCTTGTTCACTACCTGTTGAACAAGCCGGCCGGAGTGCTCACCACGGCGGCCGACACCCACGGACGTCCCACGGTCGTCGACCTCGTGCCCTCCGAACCCCGCGTGTTCCCGGTTGGGCGGCTCGACGCCGACTCGGAGGGCCTCCTGCTCCTCACGAACGACGGCGACCTCACCCACCGCCTCACCCACCCGTCGTTCGGCGTCGACAAGGAGTACCTCGTCGAGGTGGAGGGCGAACCCCACCGAGGAGCGCTGAGCCGACTCCGTGAGGGCGTCGATCTCGAAGACGGGCGCACCGCCGGGGCCAAGGTTGCCCTCCTCGATGCCCGTCTGCTGCGCATCACCATCCACGAGGGGCGCAACCGCCAGGTGCGTCGCATGTGCGATGCGGTCGGCTTCCCCGTGCGGCGGCTGGTGCGCACCCGCATCGGCCCGCTGAGCGACCGCACCCTCCCGCCAGGGGAGTGGCGACCGCTCACCCAGGACGAGGTACGGGCCCTAGAGCGTGCCGCTGTCGGAAGGCCGCGCAGGTAACGTCGACCCCCGTGCCCTCTTCCCTGCGTGCCATCCGTGGCGCCACCACCGTCGACCGCGACGAGGAGGGCCACGTCCACGAGCGTGTGGTCGCGCTGCTCGAGGCGATGTGCGCCCGCAACGACGTGGACCATGACGACATCGTGAGCATCCTCTTCACGGCCACCGATGACCTCCACGCCACCTTCCCCGCGGCCGGTGCCCGCACGATGGGGCTCGGCGACGTGCCCCTGATCTGCGCACGAGAGCTCGACGTCGTCGGCGGGACTCCCCGGTGCATCCGGGTGCTGATGCACCTCACCACCGAACGCCGCCGGGCCGACCTGCGGCATGTGTACCTCGAGGGCGCCGTGACCCTGCGCGACGACCTGCCCGGGTGATGTCGACGCGGCACGCGGCGGTGGTCGGCACCGGTCTCATCGGTGGCTCGATCGGCCTCGCCCTGCGCCGCAGGGGTTGGCACGTCACCGGTCATGACCGGGACCCCGCCATCGTGGCGAGAGCGCTCGAGCTGGGTGTGATCGACGTGGTGGGCACCGACCCTGATGCCGAGATCACCTTCGTCGCCACGCCGGTGCGGGCGATCGCCGATGCGGCGCGAACGGCGTTGGCGGGTGGGCCCGGGATCGTGACCGATGTCGGCAGCGTGAAGGCGTCGATCGTGGAAGCGGTCGGCGACCCTCGCTTCGTCGGTGGTCACCCGATGGCGGGGTCCGAGCAGGACGGCATCGACGGCGCCGACGCCGATCTCTTTGCCGGAGCGGTCTGGGTGCTCACGCCCACGGCCAGGACCGACGACGCTGCCTTCGCCGGCCTTCGCTCGGTGATCACCGAGCTCGGAGCCGATGTCGTCGCCCTCGCGCCCGACCACCACGACGCGCTGGTGGCAGTGGTGTCCCACGTGCCGCACCTGGCGGCTGCATCCCTCATGCGCATGGCCGACGACCGGGCCACCGAGCACCGGGCCCTGCTGCGCCTGGCGGCTGGAGGGTTCCGCGACATGACCCGCATCGCCTCCGGTCATCCGGGCATCTGGCCCGACATCTGCGCCGAGAACCGCTCAGCCATCGTCGACGTGCTCGACGGCCTCGTGGCGTCGCTCACCGAGGTTCGGGGCATCGTGGCCGGCGGCGACCGCGAGGCCCTTCTGTCCGTGCTCGAGCAGGCCCGTGCCGCCCGGGCGAACCTCCCGTCTCGGCTGAGCGGCCTGGTCGACCTGTGCGAGGTTCGCATCCCGGTGCCGGACCGGGCCGGCGTGCTGGCCGAGGTGACCACCCTCGCGGGCACGCTGGATGTGAACATCGCCGACCTCGAGATCGCCCACTCCAGCGAGGGCGACCGTGGCGTCCTCATCCTGGTTGTGGAGGCGGTGGCAGCCGAGCGGCTCCGCCAAACGCTCGTCGGACAGGGCTACCGGCCCTCGGTCTCACCGCTGGAGTGACGATGGCCTTGGCGGACCCGCTGCCGATCGAGCCGCTGCGCGGGCCCGTTGACGTCATCGTCGACCTGCCAGGCTCCAAGAGCATCACCAACCGAGCACTGGTGTGCGCGGCCCTGGCCGACGGCACGAGCACGCTCAGCAACGCGCTGCACGCCGACGACACCGAGGCCATGGTGGAGGGCCTGCGGGCCCTCGGCGTCGTGATCGACACCGACTGGGCCGCGGGCCGCCTCGTGGTCACGGGCACCGCCGGTCATCCGGAGTCCGACGCGGCCCTGGTCGACGCTCGGCAGTCGGGTACCACGAGCCGCTTCCTGCTCCCGGTAGCCGGAGTGGGCGAAGGGCTCCGGCGGATCGACGGAGCCAACCGGATGCGCGAGCGCCCGATGGGTGAGGTGCTCGACGCGGTGCGCGTGCTGGGGGCCTCCGTGCATGACGTGGGCGCCCCCGGTCATCTGCCCGTGGAGGTCCGCGGCGGCACCCTGCAGGGCGGCGAGGTGGCCGTGCGGGGTGACGTGTCGAGCCAGTTCCTCTCTGGGCTGCTGCTGTCCGGTCCGTCCATGCCGCGGGGTCTCGTGGCCCGCCTTGACGGGGATCTGGTGTCACAGCCCTACGTCAGCCTCACGGTGGAGGTGATGGCCCGCTTCGGCGCGACGGTCGAACGCCCCGATGACCGTACGTGGGTGGTGCCGCCACAGGCGTACACGGCCACCGACTACGTCATCGAGCCGGACGCCAGCGCGGCCTCCTACGTGTTCGCAGCCGCCGCACTGCTCGACGGACGGGTCACCGTGCGGGGCCTCGGACGGTCGGCTCTCCAGGGCGACCTGGCCTTCGTCGACCTCCTCGAGCAGATGGGCAGCATGGTGGAGCGCGGCGCCGATTCCACCACGGTGATCGGCTCCGGGATCCTGCACGGCATCGAGGCGAACCTGGCCCAGATGTCCGACACCGCCCCTACCTTGGCGGTGGTCGCCGCCTTCGCCGACACCCCGACCCGCGTGACGGGCATCGGGTTCATCCGGGACAAGGAGACTGACCGCATCGGCGCGGTGGTGGCCGAGCTGCGACGGCTCGGTGTGGACGCCGTCGAGGAGGCGGACGGGTTCCTCGTGCGCCCCGCCCCGATGCACCCGGCCACCGTGCAGACCTATGACGATCACCGCATGGCGATGTCGTTCGCAGTGGCGGGCCTGCGGGTGCCGGGCATCCGGATCGCCGGCCCTGCCTGCGTCGCCAAGACGTTCCCGGGCTTCTGGCACCTCCTCGAGGAGCTGCGGGCGCCGAGCGACGCCGGCACTATGGTCCATCCCTCGTGAGGATCATCGCCATCGACGGACCGGCAGGGTCCGGCAAGTCAACGGTGGCGAAGGCGCTGGCCGACCGCCTCGGCCTGGACTACCTGGACACCGGCGCCATGTACCGCGCGGTCACCTTTGCGGCCCTTCGTCGCGGCGTCGACCCCTCGGAGGCGGACCAGCTCGCACGCGTCGTCGGGCACATCGATCTGGACGTCCGGCGGGATCGCGTGACCGTCGACGGTGTGGACGCCACCATCGAGATCCGAGGACCCGAGGTGAGCCGGGCGGTCAGCATCGTGGCTGCCAATCCTGCGGTGCGCGGCGAGATGGTGCGGCGCCAGCGGGAATGGGTGGCGGCCCACGACGGAGGTGTGCTCGAGGGCCGTGACATCGGCACCGTGGTGTTTCCCGATGCCGAGCTCAAGGTGTACCTCACGGCCGACCCGGAGGTACGGGCCCAGCGCCGCTCCCAGGAGGTCACCGATCTCGACTACGAGACCGTCGCCGCCGACCTGGCCCGACGCGACGCGCTCGACCAGGGACGCGAGATGTCACCGCTCGTCGAAGCCGACGACGCCTTCGTCCTGGACACCACGGGCCTCGGCGTCGACACGATCGTGGAGCTCCTCGCGGCGCGACTGGCCGACCATGCCTGAGCCCCGACCCGGAGACGACGTCGAGATCTGGAGGGGAGATCCCACTCGCGGCACCCGCATCTCCTACGGGATCGTCCGTGGCATCTTGGCCCTCGTGTTCAAGCTGGTTGGGCGGGTGGAGGTGGTCGGGGGCCACAAGATCCCGACCACCGGCGCCTTCGTGCTGGCTCCAGTCCATCGCAGCAACGTCGACTTCGGTCTGGCGTCGCTGGTCACCGCGCGGCCGATGCGCTACATGGGCAAGGACTCGATCTGGAAGTCGAGGCCGCTCGGGTGGTTCGTGACGATGCTCGGCGCCTTCCCGGTGCATCGGGGCAGCGCCGACCGCGATGCCCTGAAGGCGTGCACCGACATCGTCAGCGGCGGCAGCCCCCTGGTGATGTTCCCCGAGGGCACCCGGTGCCACGGTCCGGTGGTGGAGGAGCTCTTCGACGGCACCGCCTACGTGGCTGCCAAGACCGGCGTGCCGATCATCCCCGTGGGGATCGGTGGGAGCGAGGCCATGCTGCCCAAGGGTGCCAAGCGTCCTCGACGGCAGAAGCTCGTGCTCGTGGTGGGCGACCCGATCCCTCCGCCGGCTCGGACGGAGCAGGGGCGCATGCCCCGCAGCGCTATAGCGGCCCTCACCCAACGGCTCCACCAGGAGCTGCAGGTGCTGTTCGACGAGGCGCAGGTGCGGGTCGGCCACCCCAACCCACCCCGGTGAGCCGACCGATCCGGCTGGTGGCCTCCGACCTCGACGGGACCTTGCTCGGCCTGGGTGACGTCGTGTCAGAGAGGACCAGGGCTGCCATCCAGGCCGTCGTAGAGGCGGGCATCCATGTGGTGGCCGCGACCGGCCGCAGCCAATGGACGGCGGAGCCGCTGATCGAGCCCGTGACGGGGATCGACCTCGTCGTGTGCTCCAACGGGGCATCGCTGTACGACGTTCCCCGTCGCCAGTCGTTGGCCGAGCACCCGATCGACGACGACGTCGTCGACGAGATCCTCGTCGCTCTCGACGAGGGCCTGCCCGGATGCTTCTACGGGTGGGAGACGGCCGAGGACCTGCACTACGAGGAGCGCTTCATCGCCTACCGGCCACGACTCGACCGGCCGGCCAGCCCCGACCTGGTGGCCGGTGACCGGCCGGCCGCCATCCGCAAGCTGATGGTCGCCCACGAGCAGGTGCAGTTCTACGAGCTCCTCGACGCCCTCACCCCACTGATGCCGTCCCGGTGCCTGGCCACCACCTCAGGAGCCCCCTTCGTCGAGGTCACCGGCGACGGCGTCGACAAGGCCTTCGGCATCCAGCAGGTGTGCCTTCGCCTGGGCGTGGAGGCCGAGGAGGTCATCGCCTTCGGCGACAACCACAACGACCTGGCATTGCTGCGGTGGGCCGGTCGGGGCATCGCGATGGGCAACGCGCATGAGAGCGTGCGCGTCGCTGTCGACGAGGGCACGCTGAGCCACGTCGAGGACGGCGTGGCCGTCGTGCTGGAGACGCTCGTCTAGAACGATCTAGAGAAGCTTGGCCTTGCTGAACAGCGCACGCACGCGGTCCTCGAAGTGCTCGAGGGGCAAGGTGTCATAGTCGGGATCGAACGCCTTCTGGTCCCACTCGTCGGCGAAGCGCTCGGCCAGCTCCCACTCCTCAGGGCTGAGCTCGGCTCGGTGCTTCTCGCGGGCGTCGGGGTCGCCACCGAAGTGGTGGTAGTAGTGGGCACCCTGGAAGTCCTGGTGCACGAGGATCATCTTGTGGACTTCGGGCCTGACATACGGCTGCAGGATCGCGGCGGCGATCTGGGGATGACCGGGCACGCTGATGGCCTTGCCGACGTCGTGGCAGAGGCTCGCCACCACCACCTCGTCGTCGGCGCCGTCGCGCTCGGCCCGGGTGGCGGTCTGGAGGCAGTGCGTGAGCTGGTCAGTGGAGAACCCGTCCGTGATGTCGGCCAGCGAGCGCAGGAGGCCGAGCACCTGCTCGGCCACCCGAGGCTGGTTCCGGGCGGTCTCGGCCCCGATGACCGCCCACTGATCGGCGGTGGAGACGTCCATGGCGGTGAAGCTGGTGGCAACCATGCGGCCCAGGCTAGAGGGGGAACCAGACCTCGTGCCCGGATCGTCCAACACGCATGAGATCAACGAAGGCCCTCGGGGCCGCTCTGCTGTCCTTGGCCCTGCTCACCGTCGCCTGCAGCGATGACAACGAGGTCGACACCGGAAGCGGCGGCATCGACGAAGCGCCGGATGGCTCCGGTGTGGCGCTGCCCGACCGAGCGCCTGACCTCGTGGGGACGATCACCGCCATCACCCCCTTCACGCCCGTCACCGAGGATTGCACCCCGGCCGAGGATGTGGATCCGGATGCCGTCATCTCGAGCGACGACCCCCCGATCTGCACGCCCGCCGACAGCAACGTGATCGGCACCCTCCTGGTCGAGGCCGACCTCGCGCCAGGGCAGGGTCGCAAGATCTCCTACACGGTCACCACCGACACGAAGCTCACGGGCCAGGCCGCCGACGGCATCAAGGTCGGCGTCTTCGCCGGCCTCGCCGAGGGCCAGACCGTGGACACCTGGGCGAGCGGTCCGTGCGCGGAGAGCTACCCAGAGCAGTGCACCGCGGCGGCCATCCGCGTCACGGCTTGAGCTGTGCCAGCACGTCGCTGGCGTGGAGGTCGCGGTCACGGAGGCCGGGACGATCGGGCACGGAGGCCCCGAGGCTGAGGGTGGCGAGGACGTCGATGGCGGTGAGGAGGTCGCGCAGCTCCCGGGGGGGAGGGAAGTACTCGTCCTCCTCGGTGATGCGCACCTCCTCAACGCCGCCCGAGGGCGCGAGGCGGGCGATCACCGCATCCACCAGCTCCTCTGGCGCGGAGGCGCCCGCGGTGATGCCGACGGTTCCGCTCAGGTCGGCAGGCAGCTCGTCAGGGGAGTTGACCCGGAACACCTGAGAGGCGCCGGAGTCGCGGGCTAGGCGCTCGAGGGCCCGGGTGTTGGACGAGTTCGCCGAGCCGATCACCACCACTGCATCGCAGCGAGGCGCGATCTCACCGAGGGCCGATTGCCGGTTCGTGGTGGCGAAGCACAGATCGCTCCGACCAGGGCGCCACAGGTCGGGGAACCGCTCGCTCGCGCGGGCGGCCACCGCCGCCCAGTCGTTGTGCGAGAGCGTTGTCTGGGCCAGCAGGGCGACCGGCTGCTCCAGGGCGGGGAGCGCATCGACCTCCTCGACGGACTCCACCCGATGGATGGCGCCTGGAGCCACCGCCATCGTGCCCACCGCCTCCTCATGGCCCTCGTGGCCGACGTACACGATCTGGTAGCCCTTGCCGGCCCGCACCTTGACCTCGTGGTGCACCTTGGTGACCAGGGGGCAGACGGCGTCGACCACGTAGCCACCGTTCTCCCGCGCCGCCGCCACCACCTCAGGGGCTGAGCCATGGGCGGAGAGCATGATGGGCCGGCCGGGCGGCACCGCGGCGATGTCATCGACGAACACCACGCCAAGGTCGCGGAAGCGATCGACCACCAGCCGGTTGTGGACGATCTCGTGGTAGCAGTACACGGGCGGCTCGAAGGCCCGCACCATCCAGGCCAGGGCCTTGATGGCCATCTCCACCCCGGCGCAGAAGCCGCGCGGGGCAGCCAGGAGCACCTTGTCGACGGCCATCCCGGCCCAGGGTAACTGCGGGTTCGTCGGGGCAGCGCCGTAGCCTTGGCCGATGCCTGCCCCTCGAGTTGTCGCTGTCGCTCCGGGGTCGCCCGCCGCGCGTGCAGGTGTGGGGGTGGGGGACGAGGTGCGGGCCATCGACGGCCAGGTGCCGCGCGACATCATCCAGTGGCGCTTCCTCGTGGACGAGGCGGACCCGGTGCTGGACGTGGCGCGGGGTGGTCTCGAGCTGACCATCGAGGTGGTCAAGCGGGCGGGCGAGCCGCTTGGCGTGGAGGTCCAATCGGCCCTGTTCGACCAGGTTCGCACCTGTGACAACCACTGTGAGTTCTGCTTCATCTACCAGCTGCCGCCTGGCCTGCGGAAGAGCCTGTACCTCAAGGACGACGACTACCGGCTCAGCTTCCTCTACGGGA
>DAIQBC010000023.1:0-14202 GCA_036781345.1 Acidimicrobiales bacterium
ATCCTCGTAGAAGCAGGCCTGGGTGCCGTTGCCGTGGTGGGCGTCGTAGTCGACCACGAACACCCGCTCGCCCCTGTCGGCCAGCGCGGCGGCGGTCACGGCCACGTTGTTGAACAGGCAGAACCCCATCGCCCGCGTGGGGGTGGCGTGGTGGCCCGGGGGCCGGACGGCGCAGAAGGCGCTGTCGGCCCGTCCGAGGTCGAGGGCCTCGACGGCGGTGAGACCGGCGCCGGCCGCCAGCAGCGCGGCGTCGTAGGACGCGTCGTTCATCCCGGTGTCAGCGTCGAGCCATCCACCGCCATCAGCAGACAGCCGTCCGATGCGATCGACCAGGCTGCGATCGTGCACCCGGCCAAGCTCGTCGACGGTGGCCGCTCGCGGCACCTCTCGCACCAGCCCGTCGCCGAGCCCCGCCGCCTCCACCCCCGCCAGGACAGCGCGGAGCCGGTCGGGACGCTCAGGGTGTCCCCGGCCGAGGTCATGGTCGAGGTAGCGCTCATGGGTCAGGAACAGGACGGTCACGGCCCCGCCACGATAGGCGGCGCCACTACCGTGGCGGCCATGAACGGGCACCGGATCCTGGCCAGCCCGGACCCTCGTCTCCGGATCGCCCCCTGGCGAGGCGACACCACCACCGCGCACCTCATCCCCGATCGCGGGCAACCCACGTCGGCCACCATCGAGCGAGCCCTGGTGGCGCTGGCCGACCAGCCCTACGACGCCGCCATCACCCCGGCCCTGCCGCCGTCCGAGCAACGCCCGTTCCTCGCCGCGGGCTTCGAGGTGCACGAACGCCTGCACCTGCTCACGCGCGGTCTGGCGGATCTGCCCCAACCCGAGGCGCCGGCGGCCGATCTGCGACGAGGGCACCTTTCCGACCACGCGCGGGTGCTCGACGTGGACACGGCCGCCTTCCCGCCGTTCTGGCGCCTCGACGGCCCGGGTTTGCAGGACGCGATGGCCGCCACCCCGTCTGTGCGCCTGCGCGTGGCCCAGGGGCGAAGCGACCGGCACCCCCTCATCGGCTACGCGGTGACGGGGCGGGCGGGACCGCGCGGCTACCTCCAGCGCCTGGCCGTCGATCCGACCGCGCAAGGCGGCGGCATCGGTGCCGCCCTCGTCGTGGACGCGTTGCGGTGGTTGCGGCGATGGGGGGCCAAGGAGGTGCTCGTGAACACCCAGGAAGGGAACGCACCGGCAGTCCGGCTCTACGAGCGGCTCGGCTTCCGCCTCCAGCCTGACGGGCTGGCGGTGCTACGGCGGTCCCTCCGCAGGCCGTCGTAGTGGCACGTCGCCTGGGCGCCGGGGGCCTGCTCGCGCTCAGCCTGCTCGTGAGCGTGGTCGTCCTCCCGGCGGGAGCGTCCGACGAGCGGCCCATCGGTGCCGCGGCCGCGCAGATCGAGCTGACCGCGCAGACGCCCGTCGTGCCGACCGGCGGCACGTTCGCGATGCGCGTGCGCCTCGATGGCGTCCCGGACGACGGCAGCATCCACGTGGTCGTACACCAGCGGGTTCGCTCGCGCTCCGAGCTGGCAGCCTCCATGGAAGGGACCGGCCTGCGGAGCCGCATCCTCGACACGGTCATCGTGCTGACCACACTCCCTGCCCAGGCCGACGGGACTCGCGTCGTGTCGGTGTCCCTCGATCCCGCCGGTGGGGGGCTCGCACTGCGCACCGAAGGCGTCTACCCGGTGGAGCTCACCGCCCAGACCCCGGCCGGTGAGCCGCTGGCATCGCTCGTGACCCACCTCATCGTGGCCCCCGAACCTGACGACGAAGCCCCGTCACTGGGGGTCGCGGTCGTGGCGCAGGTAGGTGCTCCCCCGGCCCTCCAGCCCGACGGCACCCTCGAGCTCTCGCGGAGCGATGCAACGGCGATGGCCGAGGTCGTCGCCGGCCTCGTCGCCGCGCCGAACGTGCCGGTCACCCTCGCGGCGACCCCGGAGACCCTCGATGCGCTCCGCGCGTCGGCCGAACCCGGCGACGTGGAGCTCGTCGCCGCCCTCCGATCCTCGACGGTCGGTCAGCCGGTCCTGGCCCTGCCGTACGTGCAGGTCAGCCCCGATCAGCTCGCGAGGGCCGGTCTCCTGGAGGAGCTGGGCGAACAGCTCGACCGGGGCCGACGGGTGACCCTCGATGCCCTCGGTGTGGAACCGACCTCGTCAGTGGGGATGATGCCTCCGCAGCTCGGCGCCGTGGGCCTGAGCCTCCTTGCCGTGCGCGGGCAGCAGAAGATCGTGGTAGCCGACACCCAGCTCGAGCCGCTCGATCCGGGGATCATCAGCTACTCGGTGGCCCAGCCCTTCCTCGTCACGGGGCCGGACGACGGCTCCTCCGCCACCCAGACACCCGAAATCGAAGTGCTCAGCACCGACGCGGTGGTGCTCGAGCGCCTGGCCAGTGGCGGCTCCCCCGGCCTCGTCGCCAGCCGCGTCTTGAGCGAGATCGCCTTCCTGCGGCTCGAGCAGCCCAGCGTTCCGCGCAGCGTCGTGCTGCCCATCGGCCCAGGGGTGCCGGCCACCGTGGTCCAGCTCGTGCTCCAAGGCCTCAGCGCCGGCCGGCCGTTCCAGCCGATGTCCCTCGAGCAGGCCTTCGAGCACGCCGACCCGCTCCTCGACGGGGGTGGCAACCAGGTCGTTCGACACCTGCTCGCGGCACCCACGACAACGATTCCCTCCTCCACCTCCGAGGCGATCATCGAGGCCCGTAGCCACTTCAGGTCGTTCCAGGGCCTCGTCGGCGCCGACAGCCCCGCCGGCGATCCGCTCGAGCGCCACTTGCTGGTCGCCTCGGCGTCCGCCATGGCCGGATCCGAGCGCCGTGCGCACATCGACGTCGTCGAGTCGGCGATCGATGCGTTGACGAGCACCGTCACCACCCCCGCCACGTTCACCCTCACGCTCACCGCGCGCGACGGGACCATCCCGCTCACGATCAGCAACGCCTCCGGAATGCCGCTCCACGTGTCGCTCCGCCTGAGCAGCCGCAAGCTCGAGTTCCCCGATGGGGACAGGGTCGACCTCGTCCTCACAGAGCCGTCCACGCGCATCGACATCGCGGTGCGAGCCCGGGCGACGGGTGCCTTCCCGCTCGAGATCGACGTCGTCACACCCGACGGGCAACGCCGCCTCGCCGTGACCCGGTACACCGTGCGCTCGACTGCCGTGTCCGGAGCCGGCCTGATCCTCTCGGTGGGCGCCGGCCTGTTCCTGGTGGTGTGGTGGGCCAAGCACTGGCATCGCACCCGACGCAGCGCCAAGCTCGTCGCCGCGCTGGAGCACCCTGCTGCCACCGGCGGCTAGGTTCGGCCGGCATGGCAGGAGTCCGCATCGTCACCGACAGCAGCTGCGACCTCACCGACGAAGAGGTGGCCGAGCACGGCATCGAGGTGGTGCCCCTGTCGATCCGCTTCGGCAGTGAGGAGTACGAGGACCGCAGCGAGCTGAGCGTGGAGCGCTTCTACGAGAAGCTGGCCGCCTCCAACGTCCTCCCGGAGACCGCCGCACCCGCTCCCGGCAAGTTCGAGGCCGCGTTCCGACGCCACCAGGACGCAGGGGCCGACGCCGTCGTCTGCATCAACCTGTCGTCCGACCTGTCCGCCACGATGCAGTCGGCCGAGAACGCCAAGCGGGCGGTCCAGGACACCCTCGACGTGCGGGTCCTCGACTCCCGTTCGATCACCTCCGGTCTCGGCACCCAGGTGCTGCTCGCGGCTGAATCGGCCGCCGCCGGCGCCTCCGCCGACGAGGTCGTCGCCCTGGTGGAGGACCTGGCCCGCCGCACCCACGTCGTCGGTGCCCTCGACACGCTCGACAACCTGAAGAAGGGCGGGCGCATCGGCGGTGCCCAGGCTCTGCTCGGCTCGCTCCTGTCCATCAAGCCGATCATCGACATCTCCTCCGGCAAGGTGGAAGAGGCGGGCAAGGCCCGCACCCGCAAGAAGGCCCTCGAGGTGCTACGGGACAAGGTCGCCGCCGCCGGGCCGATCGAGCACCTCAGCGTCACCCACGGCCTCGCCCCCGAGGTCGACGACCTGCTCGACCTGCTGGCCCCGCTGTACCCCCGTGACGAGATCCGGGTAGGGACCATCGGCCCGGTGATCGGCACCCACGGCGGCCCCCGCGTCATGGGCGTCACCTGGCTCGACCGCTCCTGAGAGGCGCCCGCGTCGGCTGGCACCCCACGAGGGCCGGGTAGCCTCGGCAGGCTGTGTCGACCCCCACACCGCCACGTGGCACGCCCGTGACCGCCCCTCCGGCTCGCTCAGGCATCGTCGAGACGGGCCGACTGCTGGCCGGTCGCTACCGGCTCGAGGGATTGGTGGCCTCTGGCGGGATGGCCCAGGTGTGGCACGGCACGGACGAGGTGCTGCGGCGCAAGGTCGCCGTGAAGCTGCTCCACCCCCACCTTGCGGCCGACGGGAGCTTCGTCACCCGGTTCCGGCAGGAGGCGGTGGCGGCCGCCCGGCTCGCCCATCCCGGGATCGTGTCGGTCTACGACACGTGCTCGGAAGCCGGCACCGAGGCCATCGTCATGGAGCTGGTGCCGGGGCAGACGCTCCGCGAGCGCCTCGATGAGCCCACCCCGATCGACCCGTGGCAAGCGGCCGGGCTGGCCGCCCAGGTGGCCGAAGCCCTCGACGCCGCCCATCGGGCGGGTCTGGTGCATCGTGACATCAAACCCGCCAACGTGCTCCTGGCCGGGGACGGCCGCGTGAAGGTGGCCGACTTCGGCATCGCGAAGGCGATGGAGGGCGGTGATCTCACGCATCCCGGTCTGATGGTGGGCACCGCAAAGTACGTGGCCCCGGAGCAGGTGCAAGGAAGGCCGGTCGACGCCCGCACGGACATCTACAGCCTCGGGGTGGTGCTCTACGAGATGCTCTGCGGTCGACCGCCCTTCGAGGCCGACGGTGAGGCGGCCACCGCCCTGGCGCGCCTGCAGCGGGACGCACTGCGCCCCCGACAGGTGCGACCGGGCGTGCCCAAGGCCCTGGAGGAGGTGGTGTGCCGCGCCATGGCCCGGGCGCCCGAAGACCGGTACGACTCCGCAGCCGACCTGCGGGCCGCGCTCCTGGCCGCCGGTGCCACGTCGACGACGGAGGCCGATCTCTCCGCCACCCATCTGACCGCCGCCCCGGCCGTGAGCGCCCCTCCCCCACCGTCTGGGCCTACAGGCCCGGCCGCCCCTCCAGGGATCCCTGCACCGTCGTTCCGCCAGACTGAGCGCAGCTGGCTGGTGCCCACGATCCTCCTCGTCGGGGTCGCGATGGCGCTGGGCATCGCCGGACTCCTCCTGGGTCGCTCAGGGGCCGGTGACCTCATCGGCGGAGTGAAGGACGCGATCACCGGTGCTCCCGACCCGGCGCCTCTACCGCTCGCCAACGCGGCGGCGTTCGATCCCTTTGGTGACGACGGCCAGGAGAACGACGACGCTGCCGGAAACGTGCGCGACGGCAACCCCGACACGGTGTGGACGACCCAGCGCTACGACAACCGCGACATCACCCGGCTCAAGCCCGGTGTCGGCCTCGTCCTCAGCGCCGAGCAGCGCAGCCAGCTCACCGACCTCGTGCTGACCAGCCCCACCAACGACTGGGCGGCATCGTTCTACGTGGCCGACCACGATCCCGGCACCTTCGAGGCCTGGGGCACGCCCGTTGCCACCCGGGAGGGCATCGCGGCCGGCTCCGTCACCGTCGACCTTCGCAACACCGACGGCCAGGCCGTGCTGGTGTGGATCACCGACCGAGGTGACGGCACCGCCGACAACCGCGTCACCATCCAAGAGGCGATCCTCCGCGGCATCCCCGAATAGCCTCGTCGCATCGCTCCTGACGAGGATGACCGGGCGCTCGTCAGCGCCGCCCAGCAGGGGGACGGCGCCGCCCTCGACGCGCTGCTGCGCCGACACCACGATCGCATCCACGCCGTGTGCCGGCGCCTGGCCGGCAACGACGCCGACGCCCTCGACGCCACCCAGGAGGCGCTGATCGCCATCGCGCGGGGGATCCGCCGGTTCGACGGGCGGGCGGCCTTCTCCACCTGGGCCTACCGCGTCGCCACCAACGCCTGCCTCGACGAGCTGCGCCGCCGTAGCCGGCGGCCGCCACCGGGCCTCCCCGACGACCTCGGCGCCGGCGACCGGAGCGATCTCGGTGCTGCCCCGTCCGTGGGCATCGACTGGCTGCCCGAGCGGATGGCCATCGATGCCGCGCTGGCGCTGTTACCACCCGAGTTCCGTGCCCCCGTGGTGCTCCGCGACCTGTGCGACCTCGACTACGCGGAGATCGCTGACACCCTGGGGATCCCGCCGGGCACGGTGCGGTCGCGCATCGCGCGGGGGCGAGCCCAGCTGGCCCGCTTGCTCGACCCGGGGAACCAGGGTGGCCTGCCCGGACGTCCTAGTCATCGCACCAACCCTGGATCACCACCATGACCGCCGACGACCACCTCGACCGCCTCGACGACCTCGCCTCGGCCCACCTCGATGGTGCCACCTCCGCGGAGGAGGCTGCCGAGGTGGCCACCGACCCTGCCGTGCAGGCCCGGGTACAAGAGCTACGGGCGGTTCGCGAGGCCATCCGGGCCATCCCGGTGGTCGACGCGGCTCGACGGGAAACAGCCATCGCGGCGGCGATGGACGCGTTCGAGGAGCAGGCCGCTCACGGCGAGCGTCCGCCCGGCACGGTCACCCTGCTGTCGGCCGTTGCCGCCCGCCGCCGTCCGTCCTCGCGAGCGCTCAGGCTCCTGGGGGCCGCTGCCGCCATCGTGCTCCTCGCCGCTCTGGTGCCACTCCTCACTCGGCTCGGTGGGTCCCGTGACGCCGACACGGCCAGCCGCGTCGACACGACGTTCCAGGAGACGGGCGACTCGACCGGCGATGGCGCCCCTGATGCCGCCTCGGGGGCAGCAGAGGCCGGCGGCCGCGACAACGCGACGACCACGGTCGTGGCACCCCAGCTCACCCTGGGCGCCTTCGACACGGTGGACGCTCTCGTGGAGGCCGTCGAGGCCGGCGGAGGGTCCAGCGAGAGCACGCCCGACAGCCTCGCCCCGACCGATGCCGTCGACCCGACCTGCGCGTCGCAGCACGCCGTCGCCGGCGGCGGGCGCACCGTGACCACCGCCACCGCCACCCTGGCCGGTGACCCGGTGGTCGTGCTCCTGATCACCGCCGACGACGGGACCCGGAGCCTGGTCGTCCTCCGAACCGCTGATTGCGCCGTGCTGGCTCAGCGCCCCCTGTCGCCCGCCTAGCGCCGCGGCAGGCCGGCCGTACGGAACCATGCCGTGGTGGCGGCCAACCCGGCCGCCAGCCACGCCAGGCCCTTGACGGGCTCCAGCCCCTGCGTGGAGTCGATCCAACCCGCCCAGGCGATCCCGCCGAAGGCCACGACGGCGGCCGCCAAGGCGACGGACCGGCTCCGGTCGCCCCCCACAGCCACCACCAACTCGCCGATCACCAGCCCGAACATCGGCCCGACGGCGAAGGGAAGCGAGCCGGTGAACTCGTACTCCCCGAGCATCAGCGCGCCCAGCACCGCGGCGGCTGCCGCGCACAGGAGCCCCAGGAGCGCTCGCCAACTCATCGCCGGGTCACCGTACCGGCGCAGAGACGAGCGACCATGCGCGCCCTCTAGGCTGCTCGACCATGGCCCGACACCGCCCCACCGACCGGTCCGCGCCCGTCACAGCCGCGCGACCCAGCTCGATCTCGGCGCGCAACGTCGACACGGGCGACTGGCCCGTCCAGGCCGCCGATGCCATCGAACGGGTCGTGCAGGGCGTTCGAGACAAGACCACCGGACCGGCCATCAGCGCCGCCCGGTGGCTCGTGGCCGGGTTGTTCCTGCTCCTGTCGGGGACGATGGCGGCCATCCTCCTGGCGGTCGCCCTCGTGCGAGCGCTCGACGCCTACCTGCCCTCATCGGTGTTCGGTGCCCAGCACGTGTGGGCGGCTCATGGTCTCGTCGGCCTCTTCCCCTTCGTGGGCGGGCTGCTTCTGCTGCGCAAGCGCAGCCGCCCCGACGACACGTGAGCGCCCACCGATCACCAGCTGCGAGGACGACGCCATGAGCGAACCCACCCCGGACATCCGCGAGGTCATCATCATCGGCTCCGGCCCGGCCGGGCTCACAGCCGCCGTCTACGCCGCCCGAGCCAACCTGGCACCGCTGGTGATCGAGGGCGAGCCGTCATCCACCTCAGACCAGCCGGGCGGGCAGCTGATGCTCACCACCGAGGTCGAGAACTTCCCCGGGTTTCCCGAGGGCATCATGGGCCCCGAGCTGATGATGCGCTTTCGGGAGCAGGCCTTGCGCTTCGGAGCCGACATCCGCACCGAGAAGGTGACCCGCGTCGACCTGTCGTCAAGCCCCTTTGGGGTGTGGGTGGGCAACCCCGAGGCCTCGGCGCCCACCTACCGGGGTCGGGCCGTCATCGTGTCCACGGGCGCGCAATCGCTCATGTTGGGATTGGAGGACGAGGGTCGCCTCATCGGGCATGGCGTGTCCACCTGTGCCACCTGCGACGGGTTCTTCTTCCGCGACCACGAGATCGCGGTGGTCGGCGGCGGTGACTCGGCCATCGAGGAAGCCACGTTCCTCACGAAGTTCGCCAGCAAGGTCACGCTGATCGTGCGACGCGACCAGCTCCGGGCCAGCAAGATCATGCAGGACCGCGCCTTCGCCAACCCCAAGATCGAGGTCCGCTGGAACACGGTGGTGCGGGAGATCGTGGGCGAGACGAAGCTCGACCACATCGTGGTGGAAGACGTGCACACGGGTCAGCGGAGCGATCTGGCCGTCACGGGTCTGTTCGTTGCCATCGGCCACAAGCCCAACACCGACCTCGTCCAGGGCAAGCTGGAGCTCGAGGACAACGGCTACCTGGTCACGGGCCGTTGGGGGGGCGCCTCCACCACCAGCATCGAGGGCGTGTTCGCCTGTGGAGACGTGCAGGACCACACATACCGCCAGGCCATCACCGCCGCCGGCTCCGGATGCCAGGCGGCCATCGACGCCGAGCGGTGGCTCGAAGCCCAGCACCCCTGACTCTATCGAACGTATGTTCGAGGGAATGCCCGTGTGGGGCGCCGTGTTGCAGCCAGCGTACCTACCTCGGCCCCTCTGGGCCGGCTACCCCCACGAGGACTCCCATGCCCACCACCCTCACAGACGCCACCTTCGACGAGGAGATCGCGGGTTCGCACGAGCCCGTGCTCGTCGACTTCTGGGCTGAGTGGTGTGGCCCCTGCAAGATGATCGCCCCGATCCTCGACCAGATCGCCGAAGAGCAGGCGGGCAAGCTCAAGATCGCCAAGCTCAACGTGGACGACAACCCCGACATCGCCCGGCGGTTCGATGTGATGAGCATCCCCACCCTCATCGTGTTCCAGGGCGGCCAGCCCGTGAAGCGCATGGTGGGCGCCAAGGGCAAGGGCCAGCTCCTCGAGGAGCTCAGCGACATCCTCGCCTGACCCTCCACGGCACCTCCATGGGTGGTGGTGGTGCAGGCTCCGGACCAGGTTCTCCACAACGTTCCACACAGGTTGTGGACAACGTCAACCTTCTGTTGAACCCGAGACTCTCGATGTGAAGTCGAGGGTCTCGGGTTGACAGGATCTACTGCGGCGGGTGCCCGGCGGTCATCGACCGGTAGATCCGCTCGAGGTCCTCGAGTCCGCCGAACTCGACGACGACCTTGCCCTTGCCGTTGGCACCGCTCATGGAAACCGTGACCCGCGTGTCGAGGTGGGCGGCCAGCAGCTCCTCCAGCTCGAGCAGGCCGGGGGCCCGCAGGCGCCTAGAGGCGGGCTTGAGGTCGGGACCGGCACCGCCAGTGGTCGTTGGAGCAGGATCGGCCTTCTCGTTGTGGCGCCGGACCGCCTCTTCGGCCTCCCGCACGGAGAGCCCGTCAGCCACGATCCGCTTGGCCAGCTCGCCCTGGAAGGCGCGGTCGGGCGTGCCCAGCAGGGCCTTGGCGTGGCCGGCGGCCAGCTGGTTCTCGGCCACCAGCCGTTGGATGGCGGGGGGCAGCTGGAACAGCCGGAGCGTGTTGGCCACCGCGGAGCGGGACTTGCCCACCTTCTGGGCCACAGCCTCCTGGGTCAGCTCGAAGTCCTCGATGAGCTGTTGGTAGGCGGCCGCCTCCTCCAGCGGGTTCAAGTCCTCCCGGTGCAGGTTCTCGACGAGTGCCTGCTCGAGGGACAGGACGTCATCGACCGCTCGCACCACCACCGGAATGGAGGAGAGCCCTGCGCGCTTGGCGGCTCGCCAGCGTCGCTCCCCCGCGATGAGCTCATAGCGATCGTCCCCGACGTCGCGTACGAGGATGGGCTGCAGGACCCCGAGCTCGGCCACCGAGGCAGTGAGGCTGGCCAGCGACTCCTCGTCGAAGTAGGCGCGCGGCTGGTGGGGGTTCGGTGCGATCGAACCGACCGGCACCTCCCGCAGTCCAGACCCGGCATCGCCGGCGATGTCCGTCGGGATCAACGCCCCGAGTCCCCTACCGAGCCCGCTGCGGCGTGCCACCGCTCACCTCCTTGGCCAGCTCACGGTAGGCGATGGCCCCCCGGGAGCTCGGATCGAACGCGATGATCGGTTGGCCGAACGATGGGGCCTCCGACAGGCGCACGGTGCGGGGCACGATGTTCCGGCAGACCTTGGGCCCGAAGTGCTCCCGCACCTCGTTGACCACCTGATCAGCCAGCTTCGTGCGCGCATCGTACATCACCAGGATGATGGCGCTGACCTCGAGCTGAGGGTTGAGGTTCTTCTTCACGAGGTTGACGTTGCGCAGGAGCTGCCCGAGACCTTCGAGGGCATAGTACTCGCACTGGATGGGCACGACGACCTCGGTTGCGGCCGCCAAGCCGTTCACGGTGAGGAGCCCGAGGGACGGTGGGCAGTCGATGAGCACGAAGTCGTAGTCATCATGGACATCGTGGAGCGCCCGCTTCAGCCGCATCTCGCGGCTGAAGGCCGGCACGAGCTCGATCTCGGCCCCCGCTAGGTCCAACGATGACGGGGCGCAGAACAGGTTCCGCACCGCAGTGGCCTCGACGCAGTCCTCGATGGGGAGGTCATGGAGCACCACGTCGTACATCGAGCCTTGCAGGTCACGGATGTTGATGCCGAGCCCCGTGCTGGCATTGCCCTGGGGGTCGAGGTCGACCACCAGGACGCGATAGCCGATGTCCGCCAGGCAGGCGCCCAGGTTGACGGCGGTGGTGGTCTTGCCGACCCCGCCCTTCTGGTTCGCCACCGCCATGATCCGGGGCAGATCCCGAGCGAAGCTCGATGGCTCCGGAACCTCGGCCGGCATGACCGGCGCCGCCGGAATCGTCGCCCGCTCCTCTGAGGGAAACGCCGTCGGGACGCCTCCGAGCACCGGTAGGTCCTCAGCACCGGGAAGGGGGCCCCGCACGGGCACGGGAACGGGTTCATGGTGCTCCGGTGGGGGAGTCATGAACGCTTCGAGCTCGGCGTCGGTCAGGAGCGGTGCCGCCGACGTCTCGTCCCGATCCGACTCGGAGCTTTGGTCGAGGTCGGCCCCTGACGCCGAATCCGACGGGGTCGAGGGCGGCGGGTCGGTGCCGGCCGGGACCGATTCAGATGGAACGCTCTCGCCGTGCTCCTGCTCTCGGAGCCGCCGGAAGATCGCCTGACCCCGGCTGGCTAGGTCGTCCGGG
The DNA here is from genome assembly GCA_036781345.1 of Acidimicrobiales bacterium. Lineage (GTDB taxonomy): Bacteria > Actinomycetota > Acidimicrobiia > Acidimicrobiales > VFJN01 > VFJN01. The sequence goes on from DAIQBC010000023.1 coordinate 11,695, forward strand.
GTGTCGCTCACGTGGGCATCCTGTCGCGTGGCGCGGCCAAGTGCAAGCACCCTCGCCCTGTTCCACGTGGAACCCTCGACCTACCCGCCACGGGCCTGGTCGACGCGTTCCACGTGGAACGTCAGAACAGGGGCCGCTTGGCGGGCAGCCCATCCCGTCGGGGGAAGGTGTCCGGACACCTCGAGACCTGGCGCAGGACCTGCACGGCAGGTGCGCTGGTCGGGCCGGGCCCGAGCGCCAAGCCAAGCTTGGCCAGGCCCTGCGACACCCAGCGACCGGGCGCCGGTTCCGGTGGCTCGCTGACGACAAGGATCCCACCGACACGCAGCAGCGGAGCGGCACACTCGGCGGTGGGCGCCGGCGGACCGAAGCTGCGGGCAACCACGGCGTCGGACACCCCCCGCAGCGGGCCGTGGCCCACCGCCTCCGCCCGCCCTGCCACGACACGGGCCGAGAGCTGCAGCTCGACCTGCGCCGTCTCGAGGAACCGGCAGCGTCTGGCAGAGGCGTCCACGAGCACGAGCGACAGATCCGGTCGAGACACGGCGATGATGAGCCCCGGCACACCGCCTCCACTGCCCAGATCGACCACGGTCCCTCGGACCTCGGCCAGGGCGGCCAGGAATCCTCCGGCGTGCTCGATGTGGCGACGGACCGGTCCGGGGCCCAGGAACCCCAGGGCACGGGCCCGATCCAGCTGCTGCAGCAGGGGCCCATGCTCCAGCAGGGCGACACCACTGACCATGCAGGCAGGACTCCTACGCGTCAGGAATGATCACCACACGGCGGCGGGCGTCCTCGCCCTCCGAGATCGTGTGCACACCATCGATGTCGTTGACGGTGTCGTGGACGACCTTGCGGTCGGGGGGAGACATCGGTTCCAGGGCCTTGCGGACGCCGGAGGAGCGAACACCTTCCGCGACGGTGCGCACGAAGACCGCCAGCGCCTCTTTGCGCCGGGCCCGGTAGCCACTGACGTCCAGTCGGATGCGGGCGTGCGACTCCCCCGGCTGCCGCCGCTGCAGGACACTGCGGGACAGCTCCTGGATCGCCTGCAAGGTGGCGCCCTTCGGCCCGATGAGCAACCCGAGATCCCCACCGGCGACCGCCAGCTCGACGGCGTCATCATCGGGGATGGGCGTCGCCGTCACCTGGCCGTCGAGGCCGAACGCGTCCAGGAGATCGGCGAGGAAGCCCCGCACCACCTCGCCTTGCTCAGCCAGCTCGGTCTCGCTCATGGTCCTGCTCTCCTGCTCGTGGTCTTGATCCTGCACGACTCGATCAGCCTGGGCTCGTGATCCCCCCCGGGTCCCTCGCCGGGCCCGATCCCGCCCGCCAGGGCGAGAAGGAACGCCCGGGGCGGCCGGGGCTTCCTCCGCGGCGGCACCGCCGGGCTGCCGCGACGCCGCCGGGGCGTTGTCCTTCTTGGGGGCGGGCTCCGTCCGACCGCCCCCGGTGCGGGGCCGCCCATCCTGCTTCCCGCCGCGCCCGCCGGCCCGGTTGCGACGTTCGACCTTCGGCCGAGGCTGGGTGGGTCGCACGCGGGCTCGCACCCGCGCCTCACCCCTGGTACGCCCGAACAAGCCGGTACGCGGCTCGTCGAGCACCTCGAACTCGGCATCCTGCTCATCGACACCAAGCTGATCCAGCGCGGCGTCCTTGGCTTCTTCGACCGTCTTGCCGGTCGTCTCGACCCATTCCATCGCCGTCAGCGCCGCTTCTTCTTCTTCTTGGACCGGTTGGGGGCGGTGGTCCGCGCGGTTGGCCGCGGTGGGCTGGTGCGGGCAGCGGCCGATCCGTTGCTGCCCGTCTTGGCGGGCGAGGACGACGGCTTCACCTCGGCGGTGGGGGAGTCCTTGGCCGGCGCGTCGGCACGGGACTTCTTGCCGAGGCGGGGCATGATGTCGGGCCCGCCACCGGCGTCCTTCAGCTTCTTGGCCTCGAGGGCGGCCCGCTGGGCCTGGGCGCCGAGAGAATCCTCGCCGTGGTACAGCGTGCGGGTGATGTAGGCCTGCATGGCGATCCGGTACAGGTTCGACACCACGAAGTACACGACCAGGGCCGAGGGCGCCACGAAGGCGATCATCACGAACATGGCGGGCATCAGCCGCATCAACATCTTCTGCTGTGCGGGCATCTCTGCGTTGGGGTTCCGGCCCTGGATCTGCTTCTGCTGGTAGTAGGAGCTCACGGCCACGATGGCCACGAGGACCACGTGGGGCAGGCCGTGGACGAAGCCCTGGCTGAGGGACTTGCTGGCGCTCTCGGCCAAGTCGACCCCGAAGGCCATCATCTCCTTGGCCGGATCGAGGTCCCGGAAGAGGCGAGCCCCCTTGTCGAGGTACTTCGGGTCGAAGGTCCCGCTGCTGTCGAGGCGGGTGAGACCCCGGATCACGTTGTAGAGGATGATGAAGATCGGCGTCTGCAGCAGGAGGGGGAGGCAGCCCCCGAGCGGGTTGAGGTTGTTCTCCTTGTAGAACGCCATCAGCTCCTCGTTGAGCTTCTGGC